>NZ_LJQT01000391.1:0-1005 GCF_001400515.1 Pseudomonas meliae
TTGATCGGAGAATCCCTAGTCTGAAAATAGAATTCCGCCAATGATGAGTGGTTAATAATAAAAATCCTAAAGGCAGAGGTAGGTTCGTCGCCCTGTAGGTAGATTCAAATTTGAATTGCATCAGGTACGTCATAAATATTACTGGTGACCTCACTCATCAAGCGGTGATCCAACAAAACTTGTAGAATCGTAGGTGCCGTTGCACTGCAGACGATAATCTTATCATTCGTTTGGTCAAAGTTCAAACCCCAGTTCCTTAGCGCATTAACTTGTTTCAAACTGTTCATGAAACCAGGGTTTGAATAAAGGGATTTTTGCTCAATCGTAGCCATGCGTCGCAATTGTGTGGAATTGGTTCCGATATACTCGACAAGGGGAGTAATATCAGCGAATAAGTTGGAAAAATCGGGATCTGCTTGCAACTCCGTGAATGCTTGAGTGTAAGCCTCTTTGTATTGCATCAGTGATTCAAATGCGCGTTTAGCCGTGATCAACAATGTGTCTACCGAACAGTAGAAGTCAAAGTTTTTTTCTATAGTAAAACCGTTATCCTCGGCAGCGGAGAGCTCGCCGTTACTGAAAACCATATTGATGAATTTGTTAGGGTACGAAGTTTTCCATGAGGCCGTTGAGCGTTTCACTGCATAGAGGGTTTGGCCATTATGAGTAAATTTTACCACGTAGCCTTGAGCACCCTTTAGGTCGTCAACGGAATTTACGGCACACTCGGGCTCTGGGCGGTCTACCTGGACCTTTAATAGCGAAAAATTTGTTGCAAGTGCTGGGGCAGCCAAGCAACTGTTGTCATTCGTTTGAGCAAGGTAGGAGTATTGTGCAAATTCAGTGGTTCGATTGACCTCGTGGATCAGCACATTTTTAAGCAGGGTATTGACGGTCTCATCAGTTTGGACATATGCAGCGTTAAATTTTCGATCTGTGGTGCTTTTTTTTGAAAATCCACAAGTGCACTGTGGAATCTATATAGTTAAGGAGCCGCTGATTTAT
>NZ_LJQT01000391.1:1044-2933 GCF_001400515.1 Pseudomonas meliae
ATAAATCAGCGCCTCCTTAAAATTCCTAAAAATATCAAAGTGCACTTGCATGGCTACTCCTTGCAGATATAAAAATCTTGGATGGTTTGTGCTTTGTAATTTCCAGGAGGGAAATATCCCCTTTTCAGGATTTTTACCACTCGCGAAACACCATTGATTTGGATATTGGCCTCATAAAGATTCCAACCGAAAATCAACAAAAGCGGATTCATGATGATTTACCCAGACTTGTAGGTGATGGCAAACATCCACAGGAGAAACACCAAAAAACCTGTAAGTTTTTCCGGTTCGGAGTAGCTTATTCCCATGAATGACACTACATAGGGAAATGTATAGTTGATAATTTCGTTGGGGACCGCTTTAACGGATACGACTTCAATGCGATACGGGAAGGCGATCCGTTTAAAGAGTTGGCTCGCTAAAAATGCCGAACTTACAGTAAAAGCGACCATTAAAATAGCGAGCGACGGGTTTCTAAATGGGTTGATAGCGCACGTCAACGCCAGTAATTTAGGAAGTTCGCAAATAGGGCGAGACCACCACTCGAATGGAATATTTTGGATCGCGAGAATGATTGCCAGCGGCGTATAAGACCCAATGAAAATCAGGAACGCAGCGCTAAGCCTAAACTGCATAGCCCCACCCCGTAACAAGGGGGCTTGGAGGGGTAGCTGTATTTTTTCGAGAGCTTCCGTGCACTATCCGTATGTCCTTTTCAGTCAACGGCTAAAAGCTATCACGGTGCGCTTCGATGTGCGTGTTTTTTTGACCAAAGGTCAAGTAATCGCCCGCTCCGGTGATTGCTACTTTTAGGGGAGCCTGGGGTTGTAAGCCGTAATCCCAGAAATTTCCGTCATGGACGGGAAGCCAGTACTGGTGCAGATTGACGCCAAACAGTTGTTTTCGGGGTCCGGGGAGCAATGGAACAGCCAACCGACTTAAGGTGGTGGCGATCCGTTTTTCTCAGAATTTGCACCTTTATTGCCTGTCCGAAAGAGGTCCCTTCAACGCAATAAATTTAGGACTAGCTAAATGAGACGCTTAATGCAGCCTATTTTACGGGCCTTGACCGATCTATTGCTTAGCGTCCGTTGAGCGACCCTCTTACGGGCAAGATTTAACGAGGCCGCCGACTGTTTTGCATGGTCGGAGGCCTTAACTGACTTCTCTGTTCCATTGCTCCCCGGCCCCCTACACGTACGGGACTGATGCGGGGAAGGTGCGCCTGACATTCACGAAACACGGCAAAAAGTCGCAATGGACGCGTTTTTAGACGCCGATGTGGCGTGAAAAACGCGTTCCCCCAGAATCGACGCCACGTTGGCATCACGCCGAGGGGACCTTTTTCGGCGGATTACCTTGTATAGGAATTATTGAAATTCCTATACATGAACCTGCCGTCAGACGGTCGCCTGACGGTCCTTCAGGCGACTTTCAACGTACTCCCGAGCTTGTCGTTCGAGTTGATCGGTATGACGCGCGAGTTGCTTCTCTGCTTTGCGCATCTCCTTGAGACCCCACTTCTGCACAAGGCGGTCGTAGATTGCTCCAGCTTCTGGAGAATCGTAAATTGGCTGAACGTTGAGTATCTGCATCATCCCTTTCGTACTCTCAGACCGTGTATTCATCACAATCTGGGTGTTGTGTGAATCAATAACTTGCATGCCTGCTGACTCGTAAAATGGCACTTTTTTGATCGTGCACGTCAGCTCAGTGTGGGGGTACAACCCGATCAGCGCTCTCATCAATTCACGACCTATACCACGGCATCGATGAGACTTCCTCACACACATGTAATTGACTCCGCAAGCTTCGGGATGAGTAGCCACAGGCAAGTACAGAACAAAACCGGTCACAACCTCTGTCTCTACCTCATCAAATGCCACTAA
>NZ_LJQT01000365.1:0-255 GCF_001400515.1 Pseudomonas meliae
TTTACAGTGGCGGTGACAACTGTCAAGGAACGACAAGTCCTGGAATGGGTGGCGATCGGCAAATCCGCGTGGGAGATATCCCGTATTCAAGGGTGCACGGAAGCGACCGTGCACTTTCATACCAGCAATATCCGCCGCAAGTTCGGGGTGACGTCATTGAAGGCGGCGCTGGTGATGGCGATCAGGCAGGGGGTTATTTTGGTGGAGTGATGTAAAACGTATTTCAAGCTTTTGAGTTAAGAGGGTGTAGACAAA
>NZ_LJQT01000464.1:0-8423 GCF_001400515.1 Pseudomonas meliae
GCTACTTCAGATCTTCCCCAGCCGAGCACCATTGCACGCCTGGGTCGTCATGACAGGCGTGTGTTCGCGGTCAGCTTCATTCCTTTTTCCTGATGAGTACTCTTTCCGATATGTCTTCCGCTCTGTCCATTCGGCAGCTAACCAAAACCTACGGCAACGGTTTCCAGGCCTTGAGTGGCATTGATCTGGACGTGGCCGAGGGTGATTTCTTCGCTTTGCTTGGCCCTAATGGCGCAGGCAAGTCCACCACCATCGGTATCATCTCGACGCTGGTCAACAAGACCAGCGGAACGGTGAACATCTTCGGTCACGATCTGGATCGCGAGCCCGCTGCGCTCAAGCGTTCCATTGGCGTGGTGCCGCAGGAGTTCAACTTCAACCAGTTCGAGAAGACCTTCGACATCGTCGTCACCCAGGCGGGTTACTACGGCATCCCGGCAAAGATCGCCAAGGAGCGCGCCGAGCAGTACCTGACTCAACTGGGCCTGTGGGACAAGCGCGACGTGCCTTCGCGGTCGCTGTCAGGCGGTATGAAACGGCGCTTGATGATCGCCCGTGCGCTGATTCATGAGCCGCGTCTGCTGATCCTCGATGAGCCCACTGCTGGTGTGGACATCGAGTTGCGCCGTTCGATGTGGACGTTCCTGACCGAACTGAATCAAAAAGGCATCACCATCATCCTCACCACGCACTACCTGGAAGAGGCCGAGCAGCTGTGCCGCAACATCGGCATTATCGACCACGGGGTGATCGTGCAGAACACCGGCATGAAGCAATTGCTCAGCACCCTGACTGTCGAAACCTTCGTGCTGGATCTGAAGGCGTCCTGGCAGACCGCGCCGCAGCTGCCCGGTTTCCCTTGCCGTTTGCTCGACAGCCACACCCTGGAAGTTCAGGTCGACAAGAATGTCGGCATCACCGCGCTGTTTAGCCAGCTCGCTTTCCAGAACATCGAAGTCTTGAGCCTGCGCAATAAATCCAATCGCCTTGAGGAGTTGTTTGTGTCCCTGGTGGAAAAAAACCTTGCGAAGGTGGCGCTATGACTGTGCAGAGCGGCGAGTTGCGCCCCAACCTGATTGCCCTGAAGACCATCGTTTACCGCGAGGTCCATCGCTTCATGCGGATCTGGCCGCAGACCCTGCTGCCGCCTGCGATCACCATGGTTCTGTATTTCGTGATCTTCGGTAACCTGATCGGCCGCCAGATTGGCGACATGGGCGGCTTTACCTACATGCAGTACATCGTGCCGGGGCTGATCATGATGTCGGTGATAACCAACTCCTACGGCAACGTGGTATCCAGCTTCTTTGGTGCCAAATTTCAGCACTCCATCGAAGAACTGATGGTCTCGCCGGTTTCCCCGCACACCATTCTGATTGGCTACACCCTGGGCGGCGTGTTGCGCGGGCTGATGGTGGGTTTCATTGTCACCATGCTGTCGATGTTTTTCACCGACCTGCAAGTGCATCACCTGGGCGTAACCATCCTTGTGGTGGTGTTGACCGCCACCATCTTCTCGCTGCTGGGCTTCATCAACGCAGTGTTCGCGCGCAACTTCGACGATATCTCGATCATCCCGACTTTCGTCCTGACCCCGCTGACCTATCTGGGTGGCGTGTTCTACTCGATCAACCTGTTGCCGCCGTTCTGGCAGACCGTGTCGCTGGCCAACCCGGTCCTGCACATGGTCAATGCCTTCCGCTACGGCATTCTGGGCGTCTCCGACATCAAGATCAGCATCGCCCTGGCGTTCATGATCGTGGCAACGTTTGTGCTGTACTTTGGCTGCGCACGGTTGCTGGTGAGCGGGCGCGGTATGCGTCAGTAACACATGCTTTGCGACCCGCCAGCCTGTCGGGTCGGCTGTCTGCCGAGACCGGCTGTTCAGGTTTTGCAACACACCATCACTTCCGACATTTCCATATTGCGCTGATCCTTGAAGCTTTCCGCTTCAAGGAATCACCATGCGCACAGGGATGATCGCGCTCGCGTCGGGGCTTGTGGCCTTACGCTTTCTGCCTGCTTTGCCGCCGACCTGGCTGTTGCTGCTGATGCCGATACTGGCGTTGATGCTGCTACCGTTTCGCACCTATCCACTGGCGCTGTTCCTGCTCGGTTTTACCTGGGCGTGTGTTTCTGCGCAGTGGGCGTTGAATGACCGTCTGGTTCATCGTCTGGACGGTCAGACGCTGTGGCTGCAAGGCAAGGTAGTCGGTTTGCCCAGTGTCGCCGAGGGCGTGGTGCGTTTCGAACTGGAAGGGGCAAGGTCGCGCAGGGCGATATTGCCTGCACGCATCCGGGTGGCGTGGTACGGCGGTCCGCAGGTCAACAGCGGTGAGCGCTGGCGCATGGCGGTCAAACTCAAGCGGCCGGCCGGGCTGGTCAATCCTGATGCTTTTGATTACGAAGCCTGGCTGTTGGCGCAGCGCATCGGTGCCACCGGTACGGTGGTGGATGGTCAACTGCTGACACCTGCGCGCGGGGCGTGGCGCGACCTTATTCGTCAGCGCCTGCTGGCGGTCGATGCGCAGGGCAGAGAGGGCGGCTTGGCGGCGCTGGTGCTGGGCGATGGCTCCGGATTGTCGAGCACCGATTGGCAGGTGCTGCAGGACACCGGCACGGTGCATCTGCTGGTGATTTCCGGCCAGCATATCGGTTTGCTGGCCGGGGTGATTTACGCGCTGGTCGCAGGCTTTGCACGCTGGGGGCTGTGGCCACGGGCTTTGCCCTGGCTGCCTTGGGCCTGTGCGCTGGCGTTCATCGCTGCGCTGGGTTACGGGCTGCTGGCCGGTTTCGAGGTGCCGGTACGGCGTGCCTGTGTGATGGTCGCGATGGTGCTGCTGTGGCGTTTGCGCTTTCGGCACCTGGGCGTTGTCTGGCCGTTGTTACTGTCATTCAACGCGGTGCTGATTTTCGAGCCGCTGGTGACACTGCAGCCGGGGTTCTGGCTGTCTTTCGCGGCGGTTGGCATTCTGGTGCTGATTTTCAGTGGACGTCTCGGTGCCTGGAATTGGTGGCAAAGCTGGACGCGTGCGCAGTGGCTGATCGCAATTGGCTTGCTGCCTATTCTGCTGGCGCTGAACCTGCCAATCAGCCTCAGCGGGCCGTTTGCCAATTTGCTGGCTGTGCCCTGGGTCAGCATGATCGTCCTGCCGCCTGCGTTGCTTGGAACACTGCTGCTGCCGGTCCCTGTTGTGGGCGAAGGCTTGCTCTGGCTGGCCGGAGGGACGCTGGAGTGGCTGTTTATGTTTCTCGGCTGGGTTGCCGCGGTCTTGCCCGCCTGGTTGCCCAGTGCAATGCCGGGCTGGGCGTGGCTGCTTAGTCTGCTCGGGGCCTTCATTTTATTACTGCCCAAAGGCGTGCCGATGCGTCCGCTGGGTTGGCCATTGCTGTTGCTGTGCGTTTTTCCGCCGCTCGACTCAGTGCCTGCAGGCCAGGTAGAAGTATTGCAGCTGGACGTGGGGCAGGGCCTGGCCATTCTCCTGCGCACTCGAAATCACACGCTCTTGTACGACGCAGGTCCACGTTTCGGCGAGTTCGATATCGGTCAGCGTGTGGTCGTGCCCGCCATGCGCAAGGCCGGTGTGCGTCATCTGGACCTGATGTTGATCAGTCACGCCGACTCCGATCATGCCGGGGGCGCAGCGGCGGTTCATCAGGCATTTCCGGTTGACCGTGTACTGGGCGGTGAGCTGGCCAGGCTCGCGCCGCAACTCGACGCGCGCTTGTGTGAGAGCGATGCGCGCTGGGAGTGGGATGGGGTGGTGTTCTCCACCTGGCGCTGGGAGCAGAGGCCTGATGGCAATCCCGCATCCTGCATGTTGAGTGTCGACGCCGGGGGCGAGCGTCTGCTGCTGACGGGTGATATCGACGTCGACGCGGAACGTGAGGCAATCGCCAGCGGTTTCGACCTTCGTGCCCATTGGTTGCAGTCCCCGCATCACGGCAGCCGGACCTCGTCATCCAAAGTATTTCTTCAGGCCGTCGGAGCGGTTGGAGTGCTGATCTCCCGTGGCCGTAACAACGCCTTCGGCCACCCGCATCCGTTGGTCATGGCGCGTTATCGATGGCTGGGTATGGCCAGTTATGACAGCGCTGAGCTGGGCGCTGTCAGTCTGCGGCTGGGGACGTTCGGCACGCCGCAGGCAGAGCGCGCGCAACGGCGTTTCTGGCGTGACTGAGTGAATGGATATCGATCTCGGCGTTCGGCACTTGACGACCCTATGATAGAGTGGTGCCAATTTTTCGAGGGAGTGATCACTGTGTGGGAACTGGTCAAATCTGGCGGCTGGATGATGCTGCCGATTATTTTGAGCTCCATCGCCGCTGCCGGCATTATCATCGAGCGTCTGTGGACGCTGCGTGCCAGCCGTATCACGCCGCCGCATCTGCTCGGACAGGTCTGGCAGTGGATTCAGGAAAAGAAGCTCGACGGCGAAAAGCTCAAGCAACTGCGCGCCGACTCGCCTCTGGGTGAAATTCTCGCCGCAGGTCTGGCCAATTCCAGGCACGGTCGCGAGATCATGAAGGAATGCATCGAAGAAGCCGCCGCCCGGGTTATCCATGAACTGGAGCGCTACCTGAGCGCGCTGGGTTCGATTGCCGCCATGGCACCGCTGCTTGGCTTGCTGGGTACGGTGCTGGGCATGATCGATATTTTCGGCTCGTTCAACAGTTCGGGGGCCACGGCCAATGCCGGTGTGCTCGCCGGTGGTATCTCCAAGGCGCTGATCTGTACCGCGTCGGGCCTTATCGTGGCTATTCCGGCAATCTTCTTTCATCGCTTTCTGCAAAGTCGCGTCGATGAACTGGTGGTCGGCATGGAGCAGCAGGCCATTCGTCTGGTTGAAGTGGTGCAGGGCGACCGCGATGTCGATCTGATCGACGCCAAAATCGATCTCAAGTCGCTGGCCAGAGCGGGCGGGGGCAAGAAGAAGTGAAATTTCGCCGTCGCAGACCCCGGGAAAACATCGACATCAATCTGGTCTCTCTGATTGATGTGGTGTTCATCCTGCTGCTGTTTTTCATCGTGACGACCACGTTCACCCGTGAAACCCAGTTGCGGGTGGATCTGCCACAGGCGGTCACCGGTACGCCGGAGGTGGACGCCAGCGCTAAGCATCTGGACATCGCCATCAACGCCGACGGGATCTTCTCGCTGAACAACCAACTGTTGCCCAAGAACGATCTGGCAACCCTGATCGAAGCGCTGCAACGCGAGTCGGCGGGCGATACCAGCCTGCCGTTGTCGATCAGTGCCGACGGCAAGACCCCTCACCAATCGGTGATTACGGCCATGGATGCGGCGGGTAAACTGGGTTTCAGCCATTTGCGCATGACCACTGTCGAGGCCACACCGGCTAACTGATGGCATTTACCGACCGTTTGCTCGATGCCTGGTACAAGGGCCACCCTGCGCTGGCGCTTTTGCGTCCGCTCGAAGGCCTTTATCGGCGCGTCGTAGAGGGCAAGCGCGCGCGTTTTCTGGCGGGTGAGGGCACTATCTACCGCGCTCCGGTGCCGGTTATTGTGGTGGGTAATATCACCATCGGCGGCACTGGCAAGACGCCACTGATTCTATGGATGATCGAGCACTGCCGTCGTCGTGGCCTGCGCGTTGGTGTGGTCAGTCGCGGTTACGGTGCCAAACCTCCCAGCCTGCCCTGGCGCGTCAAGGCCGACCAGAGTGCCAGCGAGGCGGGCGATGAGCCTTTGCTCATCGTCAAACGCAGTGGCGTGCCGCTGATGATCGATCCGGATCGCAGTCGCGCCGTGCAGGCCCTGCTCGCTGCCGAGCCTCTGGATCTGATTCTTTCCGACGATGGCCTGCAACATTATCGTCTGGCCCGCGATCTGGAGCTGGTGCTGATCGATGCCGCCCGCGGGCTGGGCAACCGTCGTTGTCTGCCTGCCGGGCCATTGCGCGAGCCGGTTGAGCGCCTAGGCAGTGTCGACGCTTTGCTTTACAACGGCGCGATGGCTGATCGTGACGATGGCTACGCATTTATGCTCAAACCGTCAGCCCTTATCAATCTGCGCAGTGGCGAACGCCAGCCGGTGGATTATTTCCCGGCCGGGCAGGCGCTGCATGCGGTCGCCGGAATCGGCAATCCTCAACGTTTCTTCAATACCCTCAAAGGATTACACTGGCGGCCGGTGGCTCACGCGTTCGCCGACCATGCGGTCTACAGTGCCCAGGCGCTGACATTCACACCGGCATTGCCCTTGGTCATGACCGAGAAGGATGCGGTGAAATGTCGTGCCTTTGCAGCCGATGACTGGTGGTATCTGGCAGTGGATGCAGTACCGTCCGATGCTTTTGTCGACTGGTTCGATGAGCAACTGCTACGTCTCTCTCCATGATTGCTTCAGGATCTCCTATGGACACCAAACTACTCGATATCCTCGCTTGCCCTGTCTGCAAGGGACCATTGAAGCTCAGCGCCGACAAGACCGAGCTGATCAGCAAAGGGGCAGGCCTTGCCTACCCGGTACGCGACGGCATCCCGGTGATGCTCGAAAGCGAAGCACGCACCTTGAGCACCGATGAGCGGCTGGAAAAATGACAGCAGCGTTCACCGTTGTCATTCCTGCGCGTTACGGCTCCAGCCGTTTTCCCGGCAAGCCACTGAAAACCATTGCTGGCAAGCCCATGGTTCAGCTTGTCTGGGAGCAGGCGTGCAAAAGCAGCGCCGAGCGTGTGGTGATTGCCACCGACGATGCGCGCATCGTCGAGGCTTGTCAGGCTTTTGGTGCAGAAGTGCTGCTGACCCGCGAGGATCACAATTCCGGCACCGATCGTCTGGCCGAGGTGGCTGCGCAACTGGGGCTGGCTGCTGATGCGATTGTGGTCAATGTGCAAGGCGACGAGCCGATGATCCCGCCTGCGGTGATCGATCAGGTGGCGTCCAACCTGGCGGCTCACCCCGAAGCCGGCATGTCTACGCTGGCCGAGCCTATCAACGATGTGGCCGCGTTGTTCAATCCGAACATCGTCAAGGTCGCAACAGACATCAACGGCCTGGCGCTGACGTTCAGCCGTGCCCCATTGCCTTGGGCGCGTGACGCGCTGACCGCAAACAGGGACGAGTTGCCCGCTGGCGTGCCTTATCGTCGTCATATCGGTATTTACGCCTATCGTGCGGGCTTTCTTCATGACTTCGTTAGCTGGGGTCCGTGCTGGTTGGAAAACACCGAAAGCCTGGAGCAACTGCGTGCGTTGTGGAATGGCGTGCGAATTCACGTTGCCGACGCGCTTGAAGCGCCACCCGGTGGCGTCGATACGCCTGAAGACCTGGAGCGCGTAAGGCGCTTGCTGGAGGGTTGATGCGCTTCGTCCAGTGGTTCGGGAAGGCGAGAGTATGACCTTGCAGGTGCAGTCCGCGATTTCCCTCAAACCTTTCAACACCTTTGGCGTGGATGTTCAGGCCCGCTTGTTTGCCGAAGCGCATAGCGATGACGATGTTCGCGAGGCGCTGGCGTATTCGGTCGAGCACGATGTACCGCTGCTGGTTATTGGCGGTGGCAGTAACCTGCTGCTCAGCGGTGACGTGCAGTCATTGGTGCTGCGCATGGCCAGTCGCGGCATTCGCATCGTGCATGAGGACTGTCTCGAGTCGATTGTCGAGGCAGAGGCTGGCGAGCCCTGGCATCCGTTCGTGCAGTCCTGTCTGGAACTGGGGCTGGCGGGGCTGGAAAACCTCAGTCTGATTCCAGGCACCGTTGGGGCGGCACCCATGCAGAACATCGGTGCTTATGGCGTCGAGATCAAGGATATATTCCATAGCCTGACTGCGCTGGATCGTGAAACGGGTGAATTGCGCGAGTTTTCCCTGGAGGACTGTGCGTTCGGCTACCGCGACAGCGTGTTCAAGCATCAGGTCGCGCGCTGGTTGATCCTGCGGGTGCGCTTCAAGCTCAGCCGCGTAGCCAATCTGCACCTTGAATATGGTCCGGTTCGTCAGCGTCTCGACGAGTTGGGTATCGATAAACCGACGCCTTTCGATGTCAGCTGGGCAATCTGCGCCATTCGCAGTGAAAAGCTGCCTGACCCAGCGGTACTGGGCAATGCCGGCAGTTTCTTCAAAAACCCGATTATCCCTGCCCAACTGTACGCGACGATCAAACAGCAGCACCCTGGTGTCGTAGGCTACCCGCAGGACGATGGCCGGGTGAAGCTGGCAGCGGGGTGGTTGATCGAGCAGGCTGGCTGGAAGGGTTATCGTGACGGCGACGCTGGCGTGCATAAGCTCCAGTCGCTGGTACTGGTCAATTACGGGCAGGCCAGTGGCTTGCAGCTATTGAACCTTGCGCGCCGCATCCAAAGCGACATCGTCGAGCGTTTTGGTGTAAAGCTGGAAATGGAGCCGAACCTCTACTGATAGCCTGGGGATGGTCTCTTGTGGGAGCGAGCTTGCTCGCGA
>NZ_LJQT01000464.1:8432-33317 GCF_001400515.1 Pseudomonas meliae
TTGCACAGGCGGGGCTTTTTCATGGGGCGGAGTTAGACGAGTGGTTTAGGCTCGTTTTCTTTCTCGGCCTCATGTTGCGGTTTGACTGCTGGTTGCTCAGTCGCCGCTTCTTCAGTCTTTTCCTCGATAGCCTGAGAAGGCTGGACCGATTCTGCTTCAGCGGCAACAGGTGCTGCTTCGGCGATGACTGGAGTGCTGGCCGCAGCGGCTTCCTGCTGACGGCGTGCTTCTTCTTCACGCTTGCGACGACGAACTTCACGAGGATCGTTCGGTGCACGGCCGGTGCTGCTGACCGGTGCGACCTGTGTTTCCACGATCACAGGTTGTTGCTCTGCAGGTGCAGGCGCTGCTTCTTCGACGGCCTTGGGCGCGACGTAAGGAGCAGGCTCCTCCTTCACGACGACAGGCTCGGCAGCAGTAGCAGCAGGCGTTGGCAGTTCGGACGATTCAGTGGCTGGCACTTCTTCATGAGCCGCTGCTTCGACCGGCGCTTGTGGCGCTGGCTCTGGCGTTGGTGTGAACGGCACGACGCGCTCTGCATGCGGCGCTTCGAACAGCTCGGTCTGCGCGGCAATGGCAGGTGCTTCGACCGCAGCAGGTTGAACCTCTACTTCCGGAGCCGGTTTGGCGACTGGCGCATTATCCGCAACCGGCGCTTCAACAGCAGGCACTTCAACGACCGGTTCTGCTGCTGCCGGAGTTTCTGGAGTGGATGCTTCAATTGCCGGTGCGTCAGCTTCCGGTGCCTTGGCGGTATTGGCTTCGGCAACAGGCGCTTGCTGCGCAGGCTCTACGGCTGGAGCGTCTACAGCAGTGCTGTTGGCTCGCTCGGCCTGCTGGTGTGCATCGGCTTCTGCTGTGGCGCTGATCACGCCGCCAGCCGCAGCTGCTGCGGTGAATCCCAGGCCAGCCGACAGATCGGTGGCGCTGCTGCCTTGTTCAGCATTTTCTGCCGAGCCGTTTTCTTCGGAACCGTTTTCTTCAGAGCCTTCGATCACGTTGCCATTGGCATCACGTTGACGCTCACGACGGTTGCTGCGACGACGCTGGCCACGGGAGCGGCGGCGAGGGCGGTCGCCTTCGCTACCGTCGTTGCCTTCCTGGTTCTCGTCATTGATCTGCTCTTCGTTGAGCAGCACTTCCTCTTCGCTCACGGCAGCCGCGGCCTGTTCGGCGCGTGGTTGACGTTCTTCGCGAGGCGCGCGCGGCTGGCGTTCTTCGCGTGGTGCGCGTTCAGGACGCTCTTCACGAGCAAGGTTTACGGCAGGGGCTGCATCCAGAGGCTCGCGCAGTTCGCGGACCGGACGATCTTCGCGTGCTTCACGTGGCTTGCGCTCGCGGGAAGTACGGGCTGGACGCTCTTCACGTGGTGCTGAATCCTCGCGGGCTTCACGCGGTTCGCGAACGGTACGCTCTTCACGAGGTGCGCGTTCTTCACGAGGTGCACGTTCCTCGCGGGGGGCGCGTTCTTCACGAGGCTTGCGCTCTTCGTCACGACGGTTGTTACGGCCACGGCTCTGTTGGCGACCGTTGCGGCGTTCCTCGTTACGGGCCGGACGCTGTTCGGCAGCAGGTTTTTCAACCACTACCGGAGCGGCAGGCTCTTCCTTGGTCGCAAACAGGCTGACCAGGGATTTCACCAGGCCCTTGAACAGGCTCGGCTCGTGAGCGACCGGTGCAGGCGTTGGGGCAGGCGCAACGGCTTCTACCGGAACCGGCGCATTGGCACGAGCAGGTGCAGTCTTGACGGCTGCTTCCTGGCGAACAAGAGTGCGGGTTGCGGCAGCCAGCGGGGCGATTTCTTCCACTTCGGCTGCAGCCGCGGCGATTTCGTAGCTGGTCTGGCTGTTGTGTGCTTCCGGGCTGTCATCACGCAGACGCTGAACTTCGAAGTGCGGGGTTTCCAGCTGGTCGTTCGGCAGGATGATGATGCGCGCACGGGTGCGCAGTTCGATCTTGGTGATCGAGTTGCGTTTCTCGTTGAGCAGGAACGCAGCGACCGGGATCGGCACCTGAGCGCGCACTTCTGCAGTGCGGTCTTTCAGGGCTTCTTCTTCGATCAGGCGCAGAATGGCCAGAGAAAGCGATTCGACGTCACGGATGATGCCGGTTCCATTGCAGCGAGGGCAGACGATGCCGCTGCTTTCGCCCAACGATGGGCGCAGACGCTGGCGGGACATTTCCAGCAGGCCGAAGCGTGAAATGCGACCGATCTGAACGCGGGCGCGGTCGGCTTCCAGGCTTTCGCGGACTTTTTCTTCCACGGCGCGCTGGTTCTTGGCCGGTGTCATGTCGATGAAGTCGATGACGATCAGGCCGCCGATGTCGCGCAGACGCAATTGACGGGCGATTTCCTCAGCCGCTTCAAGGTTGGTCTGCAGGGCGGTTTCTTCGATGTCGCTGCCTTTGGTGGCACGCGCCGAGTTGATGTCGATGGACACCAGGGCTTCGGTCGGATCGATGACGATGGAGCCGCCGGAAGGCAGTTCGACCACGCGCTGGAAGGCGGTTTCGATCTGGCTTTCGATCTGGAAGCGGTTGAACAGTGGAACGCTGTCTTCGTACAGTTTGATCTTGCTGGCGTACTGCGGCATCACCTGGCGGATGAAGGTCAGGGCTTCTTCCTGGGCTTCGACGCTGTCGATCAGGACTTCGCCGATGTCCTGACGCAGGTAGTCACGGATGGCGCGGATAATGACGTTGCTTTCCTGATAGATCAGGAAAGGGGCCGAACGGTCCAGGGACGCTTCCTTGATGGCGGTCCACAGTTGCAGCAGGTAATCGAGGTCCCACTGCATTTCCTCGCTGCTGCGGCCCAGGCCGGCAGTACGAACGATCAGACCCATGTCGGCTGGAGCGATCAGGCCGTTGAGGGCTTCACGCAGTTCGTTGCGCTCTTCGCCTTCGATACGGCGCGAGATGCCACCGGCGCGAGGGTTGTTCGGCATCAGGACCAGATAACGGCCTGCCAGGCTGATGAAGGTGGTCAGGGCTGCGCCCTTGTTGCCACGCTCTTCTTTCTCGACCTGAACGATGACTTCCTGGCCTTCGCTCAGGACGTCCTTGATGTTGACGCGGCCTTCAGGGGCTTTCTTGAAGTACTCGCGGGAGATTTCCTTGAGGGGCAGAAAGCCGTGGCGCTCAGAGCCGAAATCGACAAAGGCAGCCTCAAGGCTGGGTTCGATGCGAGTGATTCGGCCTTTATAGATGTTGGCCTTCTTCTGCTCGCGTGCACCTGACTCGATGTCCAGGTCGTAGAGGCGCTGGCCGTCTACCAGTGCAACACGCAACTCTTCGGGTTGAGTTGCGTTAATCAGCATTCTTTTCATGTAGTACCGTCGGTTTCCGGGCTGCCGGAAACGGCGTTCGGCACACACGACTTCTCACGGTCGGTGTCAGGGCACGTCAGGAGTGGTTGGACACTCCAGTGTCTAGCGAGGTCCTCGCCCAGAGGGGGCGGAGGGTCGCGACGACGTTTCCTGCTTGCTGTGGTGGCATAAGACACCCTTTTCAGCAAAAGCTTTGTCAGGAGGAGGAATCGACCATCGGTAGCGGACGAGATGAAGCGTCTAGAACAAGCCTTGTGCTACACAGTCCGATGGTTGTGCGTCTCCACCCTACACGTATCCCTGATAATTCGGGTGCTGCCGCGCGCAGAATCCGCAGCGGGTTGGCATTTACCGCGATCTTCGATAGGGAAGGTCGCGCATCATGGCTTGAGGCGTTGTTCCCGAAGCATTCGCTCGTAGCGTCTGAAAGCGACTGCACTTTGTGAACTGGCAATGAACTGTCCGCACCGGCAGCGAGCTGTCTGCTCTGCTGTCAGGCGTGTTTCCGGCCTCATGTCACCTGCGCTCGTTACGTTTTCAGCGTGCTCCGTTGTCACCGAACACTGCGTAGGACGGCCTCCCGTCCTTGTGAATTGCGTTGGTCAGGGCCGGTTGTCAACCGTTGGTCCGCTGTCCGGCCGCTTTTGGCGGCGTTCGCGACTATAGCAGCAATCATTAAGTGCTTCAAATCCATAAAAAATTGTTATCATTTGCGGCATGACGAATATTGCCCCTCCAACCCCCGGCGTCCAGCTGGTTGAGGTTGCCCCGGAACTTGCCGGTCAACGCATCGATAATTTTCTGATCACTTATCTCAAGGGTGTGCCCAAAACCTTGATTTACCGCATTTTGCGCAAAGGCGAAGTGCGTGTGAACAAGGGGCGGATCAAGCCGGAGTATAAGTTGCAGGCAGGCGATATCGTGCGCATTCCTCCAGTACGCGTGCCTGAGCGCGACGAGCCGGTGCCGGTTGCGCAGGCTCTGCTGCAGCGCCTCGAGGCTGCGATTGTCTACGAAGACAAGGCGCTGATCGTGCTCAACAAGCCTGCGGGTATCGCTGTGCATGGCGGCAGCGGCCTGAGTTTCGGGGTAATCGAAGCATTTCGTCAGTTGCGTCCGGATGCCAAGGAGCTCGAACTGGTGCACCGTCTCGATCGCGACACGTCCGGTCTGCTGATGATTGCCAAGAAACGCAGCATGCTGCGTCATCTGCACGAAGCCCTGCGCGGCGACGGCGTCGACAAGCGCTACATGGCGCTGGTCCGCGGTAACTGGGCAACGGCTCAGAAACAGGTGCGTGCGCCGCTGATGAAAAGCAATCTGCGCTCCGGCGAGCGCATGGTCGAAGTGAATGAAGAGGGCAAGGAGGCTCTGACGATCTTCAAGGTACTGCGTCGTTTCGGTGACTTTGCCACAATGGTCGAAGCCAAGCCGGTGACCGGGCGCACGCACCAGATCCGCGTGCACACGCTGCATGCGGGGCACGCCATTGCAGGCGATACCAAATACGGTGACGAGAATTTCAGTCGCGAGATTCGTGATCTGGGCGGCAAGCGTCTGTTCCTGCACGCCTATATGCTGACGGTACCGATGCCCGATGGCAGCAAACTGAATGTGCAGGCGCCTGTGGACGAAATGTGGGCCAGGACAGTGGAGCGTTTGAGTGCGCCGTAATTACGACCTGTTGATTTTCGATTGGGACGGCACGCTGGCCGACTCTGTGGGGCGAATTGTTCTGGCCATGCGTACCGCGGCTATCGAGACTGATCTGGAGGTTCGTGATGATCCGGCGATCAAGGGCATTATCGGTCTGGGTCTGCCCGAGGCGATTCGAACCCTTTATCCGCAGATCAGCGACAGTCAGGTGATCGACTTTCGGCAACGCTACGCTGACAGCTACATGGCCATGGATAACGTGCCTTCGCCGCTGTTCGAGGGCGTTCTGGAGTCGATGCAGGCGTTTCGCGAGGACGGCTATCGTCTGGCGGTCGCTACCGGCAAGGCGCGCCGTGGGCTGGATCGGGTGCTGCAGGCCAATGGCTGGGGAGATTACTTCGATGCCACCCGGGCTGCCGACGAAACCGCCAGCAAGCCGGACCCGCTGATGTTGAACGAGATCATGGCGCATTGTGATGTTGCGCCGCAGCGTTCGTTGATGATCGGCGATGCGTCATTCGATCTGCTGATGGCCCGCAACGCAGGTATGGATTCGGTTGCGGTGGGTTATGGCGCTCAGTCGCTGGAGTCGTTGCGCCAGTTTCAGCCACGATTGGCTATTGAGCATTTTTCCGAGCTGCGCACCTGGTTGAATGGGCGCGGCGTCTAGTTTTAGGGTTGGAGTGATTGGAACATGTCTGACGAATGGAAGGCACCCGTCTCGCAAAGCGCGGACGAGGGCATCAATGGCAAGGAAGAAGCAAAAAGCTGGAAACTTCTGGAAAAGACGCTGCTGGCCAGTGTTCAGGAGCAGCGTCGTGCGCGTCGCTGGGGGATCTTCTTCAAGCTGCTGACGTTCGCGTTTCTGTTCGTTGCAGTGGTCGTTCCGATGCTGGATTTCGAAGGTGGTACATCGCGCCGCTCCAGCCACACCGCGCTGATTGATGTGCAAGGGGGGATTGCCGACAAGGAGTCGGCCAGTGCCGAGAATATCGTCACGGCGCTGCAGAAGGCGTTCGAGGATGAGAAAACCAAGGGCGTGATTCTGCGTATCAACAGCCCGGGCGGCAGTCCTGTGCAGTCGGGCTATGTCTATGACGAAATCCGTCGTCTGCGTGCTGCAAAGCCGGACATCAAGGTGTATGCGGTCATTACCGACCTGGGTGCTTCGGGTGCTTATTACATCGCCAGTGCCGCTGACCAGATTTACGCCGACAAGGCCAGTCTGGTGGGTTCGATCGGTGTGACGGCGGCGGGGTTCGGGTTTGTCGGTGCCATGGACAAGCTCGGCGTTGATCGTCGTACCTACACATCGGGCGAGCACAAGGCATTCCTTGATCCGTTCCAGCCGCAGAAGGCTTCTGGCAAGGTGTGCTGGACACAACGCATCGTCAGTTCATTGCCAGCGTCAAGCAGGGTCGTGGCGATCGTCTGAAGGACAAGGATCATCCCGAGCTGTTTTCGGGGTTGATCTGGACCGGTGAGCAGGCCGTTGCGCTCGGTCTGGTGGACGGTCTTGGCAGCGCCAGTTATGTCGCGCGGGATGTGATCAAGGAAAAGGATATCGTCGAATATACCGTCGAAGAGTCGCCTTTCGACCGCTTTTCGAAAAAGCTGGGCACCAGTATCGCTGAGCGCATTGCCATGCTGGTCGGCTTCAACGGTCCAAGCCTGCGCTGACGGCTTGATGCAGAAATGAAGAACCCGGCCAATGGCCGGGTTCTTTGTCTGAGCGTCAGGGTACGCTGACCCCTTCCTTTATTAGCATGTCCACAAGGCGTATCAGTGGCAGGCCGATCAGGCTGGTCGCGTCGCTGCCTTCGGTGCTGCGAAACAGGCTAACCCCCAACCCTTCAGCCTTGAAGCTGCCGGCGCAGTCATAAGGTTGCTCTGCATGCAGATAGCGTTCGATGCTGGCTTGATCGAGTTCGCGCATGTGCACGGTAAAGGGTACGCAATCGACCTGATGCTCGCCTGTCGAGCTATTAAGCAGGGCCAGTCCGGTCAGGAAGGTTACGCTGGTGCCACTGGCAGCCGTCAGTTGCTCAAGTGCGCGCTCGAAGGTATGTGGCTTGCCGAGTATCTGCCCGTCTAGGACGGCAACCTGATCGGAGCCAATGATCAGGTGATGCGGATATTCGCCCGCCAGCGCCTCGGCTTTCTTTAAGGCAAGGCGTCGAACGAGGTCGTGTGCGGTTTCGTCCGGTCGGTGACTTTCATCAATGTCCGGGGACTTGCAGGTGAATGGCAGGCGCAGGCGAGTGAGTAGTTCGCGCCGGTATGAAGAGCTGGAGGCAAGGAGCAGGGATGGCATGCGGTTCTCCGTAGGCTGAGCGTCGATTCTAAAGAGTGGCCGGAGTGACGAACAGGCCTGAATTTCCTTTGACATGCCAAGGGGGCATCCCTAGAATGCTGCGCCTATGTTGAATGACCCGATTCCATCTCACGTTGACCCGCGCAAATTGTCTGATCGCGGCACTACCCTTCAGGGTGAAGTGCTGCTGGGCGATTTGAAGAGACTCTGCGACCCGCTTGCCGATACTGTCGGTACGGTGCAGGCGAAATTCGTTTTTGAGCGTGACGAACGCCGTTCTGTGGTTATCCACAGTTCGATAGACGTCCCGGTCAAGATGGTTTGCCAGCGTTGTCTTGAGCTGGTGACCCTGCCGATCCACAGCGAATTCAGTCACGCCGTGGTGAAGGAGGGTGCGAATACCCAGTCGTTACCGAAAGGTTATGACGTGCTGGAACTGGGCGAAGATCCTTTGGATCTGCTGGCATTGATCGAGGAGGAGCTATTGCTCGCCTTGCCCATTGTGCCTGCTCATCATCCTGAAGAATGCCAGCAACCGGCGGGTCTCGATGAGCCCGAACCGAGCGTGGACGAGGTAACGCGGTCCAACCCGTTCAGTGTATTGGCGCAGTTAAAGCGTGACCCAAACGTTTAGGAGTTAATCAATTATGGCTGTTCAGCAGAACAAAAAATCCCGCTCTGCCCGTGACATGCGTCGTTCGCACGACGCTCTTGAGGCAAGCACTCTGTCGGTAGAAAAGACCACTGGTGAAATTCACCTGCGTCACCACGTATCGCCAGAAGGCGTATACCGTGGTCGTAAAGTGATCGACAAGGGCGCTGACGAGTAATTTCTTGTCCGCTCCGATCATCGCGATCGACGCAATGGGCGGGGACTTTGGTCCCCGCAACATTGTTCAGGCAAGCCTCGCGTGCCTGACAGCTACGCCCTCGCTTCATCTGGTCCTCGTCGGCCAAGCCTCCCTGATTGAAGAACTCATTGCCCGTCATGGTGCTGTGGATCGCTCGCGCCTGCGTGTCGTAAACGCCAATGAAGCCATTGCAATGGACGAGCGCCCGTCCCAGGCCCTGCGTGGCAAGCCTGACTCGTCCATGCGCGTTGCGCTTGAGCTTGTTGCGAGCGGGCAGGCCCAGGCATGTGTCAGCGCTGGTAATACCGGTGCGCTGATGGCGCTTTCGCGGTTTGTGCTCAAGACCTTGCCCGGTATCGACCGTCCCGCGATGATCGCAGCCATTCCCACCCGGTCTGGCCATTGCCAGTTGCTCGACCTGGGTGCGAACGTCGATTGCAGCGCCGAGGCGCTTTATCAGTTTGCGGTAATGGGCTCTGTTCTTGCCGAGACCCTGGGTGTCACAAAACCCAGGGTTGCCTTGCTTAACGTGGGCACGGAAGACATCAAGGGCAATCAGCAGGTCAAGCTTGCCGCTGGTCTTCTGCAGGCAGCCCTGGGGCTCAACTACATTGGCTACATCGAAGGCGACGGTTTGTACCGGGGTGAGGCTGACGTTGTGGTGTGTGATGGCTTTGTCGGCAATGTACTGCTCAAGTCGAGCGAAGGTCTGGCGACCATGATTGCCGCCAGAATCGATACACTGTTCAACCGCAATTTGCTAAGCAGGGCTGTCGGAGCATTGGCGTTGCCGTTGCTCAAGCGACTGCAGACTGATCTGGCACCTGCTCGTCATAATGGCGCGAGCTTGCTCGGGTTGCAGGGGGTTGTGGTGAAAAGCCACGGTTCGGCCAGTGTTTCAGGGTTCCAGAGTGCGATTCAGCGAGCGATCGTTGAATCCCGTGAAAACCTGCCGCAGCGCCTGAAGGGGCGGCTTGAATTGCTTCTCCAGAACGGCGGAGCCTGAAAATGTGACGCATCAGACTGGTCAGTCATCCAACCGATCAGTCATGTAAATTTGAATACCCGCGTTCGGCCTGTCCGGACGCCCATTTTGGCGACAATAATTCAGAGGCTTGTCAAATGTCTGCATCCCTCGCATTCGTCTTTCCGGGTCAAGGATCGCAATCTCTCGGCATGCTCGCCGAGCAAGGCGCGCAACATCCGTTGATTCTCGACACTTTCGAGCAGGCTTCCGAAGCCCTTGGCTATGACCTGTGGGCGTTGACCCAGAGCGGTCCTGTCGAGTTGCTCAATCAGACCGACAAGACCCAGCCTGCCATTCTGACTGCTTCCATAGCCTTGTGGCATGTGTGGCTGGCTGAGGGCGGCGCCGTTCCTGCGTTCGTCGCAGGTCACAGTCTGGGTGAATACAGTGCGCTGGTAGCTGCGCAAAGCCTGAGCCTGGCTGATGCGGTAAAGCTCGTCGAGCGTCGTGGCCAGTTGATGCAGGAAGCGGTGCCGGCCGGTCAAGGCGGCATGGCCGCTATTCTGGGTCTTGATGACGCCGACGTTATCGCTGCCTGTGCCGAAGCCGCGCAGGGCGAAGTTGTCAGTGCGGTGAATTTCAACTCGCCGGGCCAGGTGGTGATCGCCGGTTCCGCCGAGGCCGTCAAGCGCGCCATGGAGCTGTGCAAGGCGCGGGGGGCCAAGCGTGCATTGCCGTTGCCGGTCAGCGTGCCGTCGCACTGCGAACTGATGCGCCCGGCCGCCGAGCGTTTCGCCGAGGCTGTTGAAGCCATTGAATGGCAGGCACCTGAAATCGCATTGGTACAGAACGTCAGCGCCAGCGCGGTCAGTGATCTGGCGACGCTCAAGCGTGACTTGCTGGAACAGTTGTACAAGCCGGTTCGCTGGGTTGAATCCATTCAATGTCTGGCCAGCCGTGGTGCGAACCAGCTTGTGGAATGTGGGCCGGGCAAAGTCCTGGCCGGTCTGAACAAGCGTTGCGCCGAAGGCGTGATTACTTACAACCTTGATACCCCGGACGCCTTTGCCGCCGCGCGCGCGGCACTGGCCTGATTAGGAGAAGCCTGTATGAGCCTTCAAGGTAAAGTTGCACTGGTAACCGGTGCGAGTCGCGGTATTGGTCAAGCCATCGCCCTGGAATTGGGTCGCAATGGTGCTGTCGTTGTGGGCACCGCGACCTCTGAGTCCGGCGCCGAGCGCATCAGTGCGACGTTCAAGGAGAACGGCATCGAAGGCTTTGGCCTGATGCTCGATGTCTGCGATGCCGAGTCCGTGAATTCGGTCCTGTCGACCATTCAGGAGCGCGTCGGTGCACCGTTGATTCTGGTCAATAATGCCGGCATCACACGTGATAATCTGATGATGCGCATGAAAGATGACGAATGGTATGACGTCGTCAACACCAACCTGAACAGCCTTTTCCGCCTTTCCAAGGGTGTTTTGCGCGGCATGACCAAAGCGCGTTGGGGCCGTATTATCAGCATTGGTTCGGTTGTGGGTGCCATGGGCAACGCCGGTCAAGTAAACTATGCTTCCGCGAAGGCCGGGCTGGAAGGTTTCAGCAGGGCTCTGGCCCGTGAAGTGGGTTCGCGGGCAGTAACCGTTAATTCGGTTGCGCCCGGTTTCATCGACACCGATATGACGCGTGAGCTGCCTGAGGCTCAGCGTGAGTCACTGATTACCCAGATACCCCTGGGCCGTCTGGGGCAGGCTGAAGAGATTGCGCATGTAGTCGCTTTTCTTGCCTCCGAAGGCGCAGGGTACGTTACCGGGGCCACAATCCCTGTTAACGGCGGCATGTACATGAGCTAATGTGACCACCTGTTTCAAAAAAATGTCATACGAGCTGTCTAAAATCCGTTATAAAGCTGCAATCTATGCATGGGCAAAGGTACGGTTGGGCATAAGGGAAGAGCGTTAAGCTTGAAATTCGCAAAACCTCTTCTATACACTTACCCACTGGCCAGATGCCTGAACATTTCCACTAGGAGTTAAAACTAGGTATGAGCACCATCGAAGAGCGCGTCAAGAAAATCGTTGCAGAGCAACTTGGCGTCAAATCAGAAGAGGTTGTCAACACTGCTTCTTTCGTTGAAGACCTGGGCGCTGACTCCCTGGACACTGTCGAGCTGGTAATGGCTCTGGAAGAGGAATTCGAGACCGAAATCCCTGACGAAGAAGCGGAAAAGATCACTACCGTTCAAGCAGCAATCGACTACGTCACTAGCCACCAGGCTTAAGATTTGTAATCGCTGACTGCTGTCACGGGAAAACCGCACTGCTTTAACCGGCGTGCGGTTTTTTCTTTAGAAAATGCTGTGATTGTTCGTAACTGATTGTTCCGTAAACAAGAGAGAAGGAGAGTCCTGTGTCGCGTAGACGCGTCGTGGTCACCGGGATGGGCATGCTTTCGCCACTGGGCAATGACGTGCCCAGCAGTTGGCAGGGCATTCTGGCGGGCCGCAGTGGCATTGGCCTTATCGAGCACACGGACTTGTCGGCCTTCACCACCCGTTTCGGCGGTTCGGTCAAGGGTTTCAACGTCGAAGAATACCTCGCGCCCAAAGAAGCGCGTCGGCTCGATCTCTTCATTCAGTATGGCCTCGCGGCCAGCTTTCAGGCGGTGCGTAATGCAGGCCTCGAAGTCACTGATGCAAATCGTGAACGCATCGGCGTCGCGATGGGTTCGGGTATCGGTGGTCTGACCAATATCGAAAACAGCAGTCGTCTGCTGCACGAGCAAGGGCCAGGACGGATTTCTCCGTTTTTCGTGCCGGGCTCGATCATCAACATGATTTCCGGTTTCCTGTCTATCCATCTGGGTGCACAGGGGCCTAATTACTCCATCGCCACGGCTTGCACCACGGCGACCCACTGCATCGGCATGGCGGCTCGCAACATCGCCTATGACGAAGCGGACGTGATGATTGCCGGTGGCGCTGAAATGGCTGCCTGTGGCCTGGGGCTGGGTGGTTTCGGTGCCGCGCGTGCGCTGTCGACCCGCAACGACGACCCGACCCGTGCCAGTCGTCCCTGGGACAAAGGCCGTGATGGTTTCGTCCTGTCCGACGGTGCGGGTGCGATGGTGCTTGAAGAACTTGAGCACGCCAAGGCGCGTGGTGCGACCATCTACGCTGAGCTGGTCGGGTTCGGCATGAGCGGCGATGCCTATCACATGACCTCGCCACCTGATGACGGTGCCGGTGCTGCACGCTGCATCGTCAATGCGTTGCGTGACGCCAAGGTCAATGCCGATCAGGTTCAGTACATCAACGCACACGGTACGTCGACGCCTGCGGGCGATCTGGCCGAGGCTTCTGCGATCAAGTCGGTATTTGGCGATCATGCCTACAAGCTGGCTGTCAGTTCGACCAAGTCGATGACCGGCCACCTGCTGGGTGCTGCTGGTGCTGTCGAGGCGATCTTCAGTGTTCTGGCAATGGTTGATCAGGTGGCTCCGCCGACCATCAACCTGGATGAGCCAAGCGAAGGCTGCGATCTGGATTTCGTGCCTCACGAAGCGCGCCGCATGCCGATCGACGTCGTTCTGTCGAACTCCTTCGGCTTCGGTGGCACCAACGGCTCGCTGGTATTCCGTCGGTTCGCCGAGTAATGCCCGCCTGGGTCGATGGCTGCCCCGCAGACGCCTTGTCCCTCAAGGACCGGGGGCTGGCCTACGGCGATGGAGTGTTTGAAACCATCGTCGTCAAGGCCGGGCAGCCATTGCTCCTGGAGCGCCATCTGCAGCGTCTCGAAAACGGATGCGCGCGCTTGTCGATCGCAACCGATCATGCGCTTATCCGTGCAGAAATGACCCGCTTCGCTGCAGAGCTTGGCGATGGGGTCATGAAGCTGGTCCTTACCCGCGGCGACAGCCAGCGCGGTTACGCTCCAGCCTCCAATGCCCAATCGCGTCGAATCCTGCAGGGCGGCTCTGCGCCAGCCTATCCGGGTGTGCATGCCGAGCAGGGCGTGCGCCTGTTTGCCTGCCAGACGCGTCTGGCGGAACAGCCGCTTCTGGCTGGACTCAAGCATCTGAATCGCCTGGAACAGGTGCTGGCCCGCTCGGAATGGAGCGATAGCGAGCATGCCGAAGGCTTGATGCGCGATACCTCCGGGCGATTGATCGAGGGTGTCTACAGCAATCTGTTTCTGGTAAGCCAGGGCCGCCTGCTGACTGCCGATCTGAGCCGCTGCGGGGTAGCGGGGGTGATGCGTGCCGAGTTACTGGATCAGGCACGAAACCTGGGACTGGTTGTCGATATCCGTGATTTGCACCTGTCCGACCTTGAATCGGCGGACGAAGTGTTTCTATGCAATAGCGTCTACGGCGTCTGGCCGGTTCGCGGCTTTACAGTCTTGAGCTGGCCGGTCGGGCCGCTCACCCGTAAACTGCAAGGTATTGCTCGCACCCTTCTGGATATCTGATTTGTGATCCGAAAAATATTGGTGTTGCTGGAAACAGCTGTCGTTCTGGCAGGCCTTCTGCTCGGCTTTGCGTTCTGGCAGCAACATCAGGCGCTGAACCAGCCGCTCGAAGTCGCTCAGGAGCAACTGCTGGATGTCCCGGCCGGCTCAACGCCGACCGGTGTGCTTAATCGACTGCAGGCCGATGGCGTGATCAAGGACGCCTTCTGGTTGCGCCTCTACTGGCGTTTCAACCTCTCCGGACAGGCACTGCACAGCGGCGAATACCGCATGGTGCCGGGCATGAACGTCAAGGGGCTGTTCGACGTCTGGAAGCGCAAGGAGGTTGTGCAATACAGCCTGACGCTGGTCGAGGGCTGGAATTTCCGTCAGGTGCGTGCTGCGCTGGCCAAACAGGCCAAGCTCGATCAAACGCTGGCTGGCTTGTCCGACGGCGAGCTGATGGCAAAAATCGGCCATCCCGATGTATTCCCTGAAGGGCGTTTCTTTCCTGACACCTATCGCTATGTGCGCGGCATGACCGATGCCGAATTGCTCAGGCAGGCTTACAGTCGTCTGGAAGAAGTGCTGGATGAAGAATGGAACGCCAGGTCGTCTGAGGCTCCGTATTCCAATCCTTATCAGGCCCTGATCATGGCGTCGCTGGTCGAGAAGGAAACCGGCGTACCTCAGGAGCGCGGCCAGATTGCGGGTGTATTCGTGCGTCGCTTGAAGCTGGGCATGCAGTTGCAGACTGATCCGACCGTGATCTATGGCATGGGCGAGCGCTACAACGGCAAGTTGACCCGGGCCAATCTCAAGGAACCCACGCCTTACAATACCTACGTGATAGCCGGTATGCCGCCGACACCGATTTCACTGGTGGGGCGCGAGGCGATTCATGCCGCGCTCAACCCGGTAGCGGGCAGCAGCCTGTATTTCGTAGCCAAGGGGGACGGCAGCCATGTGTTCTCGGACGATCTGGATGCCCATAACTCAGCGGTGCGTGACTATCAGCTCAAGCGCCGCGCAGATTATCGCTCCAGCCCGGCACCTGCTGCACCGGCACCATCAACTGATTCTCCCTCTTCAGAGCCCGAGCCTGCGACTGCAACGGATGCCCCTCAGCCCGAGCCGAATGCGCAATGATGGCAATAATTAAGGATTACCTGTGACTGGCTTGTTTATCACCCTTGAAGGTCCGGAAGGTGCTGGCAAAAGTACCAATCGCGAATACCTGGCGGCACAGCTGCGCGCGCAGGGCGTTCAGGTATTGCTGACCCGCGAGCCGGGCGGCACTCCGCTGGCCGAGCGCATTCGCGAACTGCTGCTGGCTCCCAGTGATGAAGCCATGAGTGCCGACACCGAACTGCTGCTGGTGTTTGCCGCGCGCGCACAACACCTGGCCGAGGTCATTCGCCCGGCTCTGGCGCGTGGCGAGGTGGTGCTTTGTGATCGGTTTACCGATGCAACCTACGCGTATCAAGGTGGTGGCCGCGGCTTGTCTCAGCAGCGTATTGCCGTGTTGGAAGAGTTTGTTCAAGGCGATCTGCGGCCTGATCTGACGCTGGTGTTTGACCTGCCGGTGGAAATCGGTCTGTCACGTGCCGCAGCACGTGGCCGACTCGATCGCTTCGAGCAGGAAGGCCGGGCTTTCTTCGACGCGGTGCGCTCGACTTATCTGCAGCGGGCGAAGGCGGATCCTGCGCGGTATCGTCTGGTGGACGCGGCCCAGCCGCTGGCTGACGTTCAGGCTTCCCTTGATGCATTGCTGCCGCAGTTGCTGGAGCTGCGACGTGGCTGAAGCCTACCCCTGGCAGGCATCACTCTGGCAGCAGATGGCCGGTCGTGCTCAGCACGCTCATGCCTATCTGCTGCACGGTCCGGCTGGTATCGGCAAGCGGGCACTGGCCGAGCGCCTGATGGCCAGCCTGCTGTGCAAGGCTCCCGAAGCGCTTGAGGCCTGCGGGCATTGCAAATCCTGCCTGCTGCTGGCGGCTGGCAGTCATCCGGACAACTATGTGCTGGAGCCGGAAGAAGCAGACAAGCCGATCAAGGTTGATCAGGTCCGTGACCTGGTGAGCTTTGTGGTGCAGACCGCCCAGATGGGCGGTCGCAAGGTGGTGCTTGTCGAGCCGGTGGAAGCGATGAACATCAACGCTGCCAATGCCTTGTTGAAGAGTCTTGAGGAGCCGTCGGGCAATACCGTTCTATTGCTGGTCAGCCATCAGCCGAGCCGCTTGCTGCCAACGGTAAAAAGTCGCTGTGTGCAGCAGGCCTGCCCATTGCCCAGTGAGCAGATGAGTCTGGACTGGCTGGGCAATGCCCTGCCTGATTGCACGCAGGAAGAACGCTTCGAATTGCTGACGCTGGCAGCGGGGTCGCCGCTGGCTGCCGTGGCACTTTACACGCAAGGCGTTCGCGAACAACGCGCGCTGGTGGTGGATGGCGTCAAGAAGCTACTCAAGCAACAGCAATCGGCTACCCAGCTGGCCGAAGGCTGGAAGGATATCCCGTTGTTATTGTTGTTCGACTGGTTCTGTGACTGGTCGCACCTGATCCTGCGCTATCAGATGACGCAGGACGAGGAAGGCCTTGGTCTTGGCGACATGCGCAAGGTCGTTCAATACCTGGCGCAGAAGTCTTCTCGCGCAAAAGTGCTGGAGATCCAGGACTGGATTCTGGCACAGAGGCAAAAAGTCATGTCCAAGGCCAATCTAAACCGGGTCTTGCTGCTTGAAGCATTGCTGGTGCAGTGGGCAGGCCTGCCGGGACAGGCGTAGACTCGGCGTTATCCGGAACCGTTGAGGTGTTGTCATGAGTCTGCCGCTGAACACAGGTCCACGTAATGGCATTCTGTCCCTGACCATCAAGGACAAATCCGTGCTTTACGCTGCCTACATGCCATTCATCAGAAACAGAAACGGCGGGCTGTTCATCCCCACCAGCAAAAGCTACAAGCTGGGTGATGAAGTGTTCATGCTGCTCAATCTGATGGACGAACCGGAGAAGGTTCCGGTGGCTGGCCGCGTCGCCTGGATTACGCCAAAAGGTGCGCAGGGCAACCGGACTGCCGGTGTCGGCGTGCAATTCAATGATGGCGACAATACCGCGCGCAATCTGATCGAAACTCATCTGGTCGGTGCTCTGAAGTCCGATCGTCCAACCCATACGATGTAGTTGTGTTTTAACCCATGCTTGTAGACTCCCATTGTCACCTTGATCGCCTTGACCTTGCCCAGCACGACGGTTCGCTGGATGCAGCCCTTGAAGCCGCTCGGGGCAGAGGGGTCGGGCATTTTCTATGTATCGGTGTCAGCGCCGACAATGCAGGCGCGGTCAAGGCGCTCGCCGAGCGCTACGCCGATGTCGACTGCTCGGTAGGCATTCATCCGCTGGACGTGAAGCCCGGTGAGATGCCGCCTCTGGACTGGTTGCTCAAGGAGCTGGATCACCCGCGAGTGGTGGCGATAGGTGAAACCGGTCTGGACTATCACTACGAACCCGAAGCTGCCGAGCTGCAGCAGGCTTCTTTTCGGTTGCACCTGGAGGCAGCCAGTGTCACTGGCAAGCCGGTGATCATCCATACCCGTGGCGCGCGCGCCGATACATTGAGCCTTCTGCGTGATGCGGCGCTGCCTCAGGCGGGCGTTCTGCATTGCTTTACCGAAGACTGGGAGATGGCCAGGGCGGCGCTGGATATGGGTTACTACATCTCGCTGTCCGGCATCGTGACCTTTCGCAACGCCGACGCCCTGCGGGATGTCGCAAGGCAAGTCCCCGCTGACCGGCTGCTGGTCGAAACCGATTCCCCGTACCTTGCGCCTATCCCTTATCGGGGCAAACCGAATCTGCCGCAGTACGTACGCGAAGTTGCCGAGTTTCTGGCGATGCTACGGGGCGAGTCCTACGAACATTTCGCCGAGCAGACCACCGCTAACTTCGCTCGCCTGTTCCCGCTGGCGCATGTTCAACGCTGAGTGGCGTACACGTTGACTGACGGCAAATCGCGGGCAAAAAAAACCCGGATTCTGGGGGGGTGAAGCCGGGTTAAGACCATTAGGAGTAAAACAAAGGCACGCTAGTCCTTAGGCACCTTTACTGGCGAGTCATTTGGGGAATGATGACCCGTCAGTGGCTTAAGTATTGCCCAGCATGGCGTACCGTCCAGTGCCTTGTGATCGTTTTTTAAACAGTTTTGGAATACTAAAGCGATTCTTGAGTCCTTGATGAGCACTTTTTGCCGGACGGGATACAAGGCCATCGCATCAAATTTGCCCGTGTACGCCAGCAGGTCAGGCATGCCGAGGTTTTTCAGTGCCTGGTCGGAGTGTTCGAGTGGAGTTTTCCAACGGTTTTCTACTGAGTCTGTCGTTATGCCTGGATATTGGCCTGGCAAACATAGCCATGATCACGCTGTCCATGCAGCGCGGCTTTTCCAAGGGGCTGTGGCTTGGGTTGGGAACCTGTGTCGGCGATCTGGCCTATGCGGTCCTGGCCATGCTCGGCATGGCGGTGCTGCTGCAATATGAAGCCGTACGCTACGTGCTCTGGCTCGGCGGTACGGCGGTGTTGGCCTGGTTCTGCTTCAGGATGGTCATGAGTGCCACCGCGGTCAGTGCCGGCCTCGATAATCAGGATGTTCAATCGGAAAAATCCAGCCTGGCGTTGTTCCTGCGCGGAATTTTTCTGGCGATGTCATCACCCAGCGCCATTCTCTGGTTTGCTGCAGTCGGCGGTGCGCTGATTGCTCGACAGGGTTCTGATCTTGCCAGTGCCTCGACCTTTCTTGCCGGGTTCGTTGCGGCGGGCGTGGTCTGGTCGATCTCGCTGTGTGCGCTGGCACATCAGGGTGGGCGTTTCATGGGGGAGCGTATGTTGCGCTGGTCCTACATTGCCTCGGCGCTGATCTTTGCCTATTTCACGTTGTATGTAGTGATCACGGGTTACCTGGAGTTTGTTGCTGCATCCCTGGTACTGCCTGCGTCGTAGCATACCGTCGTGTGTTCGGTTTGCGAAGCGGACGCCAAAATGCGAATTTTTCGCCGGTTTCGTTCATAAAGGTCGACAAGTAAGGATGATCCGTGCAATTTAGCGCCGATTGGGCATAATACCCGGCTTCGATTTCGATCCTGACAGACCTCTCTATGCAGAAAGAACCTCGTAAGGTCCGTGAATTTCGCCGCCGTGAGCAGGAAATTCTCGACACCGCGCTAAAGCTGTTCCTGGAGCAGGGCGAAGACAGCGTCACTGTCGAGATGATCGCGGACGCCGTCGGCATTGGTAAAGGCACCATCTACAAGCACTTCAAGTCCAAGGCAGAAATCTATCTGCGCCTGATGCTCGACTATGAGCGGGACCTGAACGAGCTGCTGCACTCCGCTGATGTCGACAAGGACAAGGAGGCACTCTCACGTGCCTACTTCGAATTCCGTATGCGTGATCCGCAGCGCTATCGCCTGTTCGACCGCCTGGAGGAAAAAGTGGTCAAGGGCAATCAGGTGCCCGAGCTGGTCGAAGAGCTCCACAAGATCCGCGCCTCCAACTTCGAACACCTGACCCTGCTGATCAAAGGCCGCATCACCGAAGGCAAGCTCGAAGATGTCCCGCCTTACTACCACTACTGTGCCGCCTGGGCGCTGGTGCATGGCGCCGTTGCGCTGTACCACTCGCCGTTCTGGAGCAATGTGCTGGAAGATCAGGAAGGCTTCTTCCACTTCCTCATGGACATCGGCGTGCGTATGGGCAACAAGCGCAAGCGCGATGCCGACGTCATCGCCGAGCCCAAACCCGACCCTGCTACGGAATAACGCCCCGGCCCGGTCTTGAGCATCTGCTTCAAGGCTTTGGTGCCTGCTGTGCCAGAGATGGCGCGGAAGCTGCATCCGACGACCATTCGCCGGTTTTCCGTCACCGGTATTTGGGAGGGGATGATGCGTAGCCTGGTTATGCTGCTCGCGCTTTTGGCGTTGAGTGGCTGCATGAAAGTCAGTGACATGGGCGAGGGGGTTCGCGAGCAATTCAGCGATGCGGGTCTGCTCGATCACAGCGACACTCGCCGTACTGCCAACTGGCGTGTGCAGCCCGACTCGTTCATTTATATCGCGCAAGGTGCCTTCGTGCCGCCAGGCAATGCCTATCCGCGGCCCAATGTGGTGGCTGAAGAGGCATTCAAGGGGTTCATCGAGTACTTCCCGATGGTCCGCCGTGCCCGTGGGCCAATGGGCCTGGATGAGGCCATGATCGAGGCGCGCAGTGCAGGCGCACATTATTTGCTCTACACCCGTTTTGCCAAGGCCGATGATCGCATCGGCACCGGCGATCAGTGGGCCGATCAGGAAGCCGTGGACCGTCTGGGTGTCGACAGCGGTGTCATTCAACTGATGCTGATCGAAACCAGCACCCGTTACCTTATCGACAGCGCGCGCATTCGCAGCCGTGGCGGATTGCTGACGCTTTACGACAAAAGCCCCGAAGATTTGCTGGGTCCGCCTCTTGAGGACTACGCTCGTACCTTATTGGGCGTCGAACGTTAAGCCAGCGTCAGGAGAGTGGAGTGACCGATTCAAACAAGGCGGGTGATCTGTTTGCGCAGATCCCCAAAACCAAGGGGTTGCCGCCTGTTCATTTGTGGAATCCGGATTTCTGTGGCGATATCGACATGCGTATCGCCCGAGACGGGACATGGTATTACCTGGGCACGCCGATCGGCCGCAAACCAATGGTCAGGTTGTTCTCGACGATCATGCGTCGCGACGGCGATGACTATTTTCTGATTACCCCTGTCGAGAAAGTCGGCATCAAGGTCGATGACGCGCCTTTTGTCGCCGTAACCCTTGAGGTGCTGGGAGAGGGTGAGGGTCAGGTGCTGCGCTTCCTGACCAATGTCGAGGATCAGACTGAAGCGGGGCCGGAGCACCCTTTGCGGGTTGTGACAAACCCTGATACTCAGGAGCCAGCGCCGTATATCCATGTGCGGAGCAATCTTGAGGCGCTGATTCACCGCAATGTCTTTTATCAACTGGTCGAGCTGGCGGTCTCCCGCAAGATCGACGGGCAGCGCTGGCTGGGTGTCTGGAGTCATGGCGTGTTTTTTCCGGTGGGTCTTGAACCTTGAAAAACACGGCTATTTGCCGGCTTGAATTGCCTGTCGCCAGTGCGACAGTTAAAGTGCCGCTCCCTGATTTCCCTGAGGTTTTTGCATGAGCCAGTCCTTTGATATCGCCGTAATCGGCGCAACCGGTACTGTCGGCGAAACCGTTGTCCAGGTGCTGGAGGAGCGCAACTTCCCGGTCGGCAGTCTGCACCTGCTGGCAAGTATCGAGTCTGCGGGTCACTCGGTGCCGTTTCGGGGCAAGAATGTACGCGTACGGGAAGTCGATGAGTTCGACTTCAGCAAGGTGCGCCTGGCATTCTTCGCCGCTGGCCCGGCGGTAAGCCGCAGTTACGCCGAAAAGGCCGTGGCGGCGGGGTGCTCGGTCGTCGACTTGTCCGGTGCATTTCCCGTCGTGCAGGCACCTAATATCGTGCCGGAAATAAATGCTACGCTTTTGCACAGCGGCGCGGCCGCCTCTCTGGTGGCCAGCCCGAGCGCCTCTGCCACTGCGGTCGCACTGGCTTTGGCGCCGTTGCGCGGGTTGATCGATATCCAGTCGGTGACAGTAACGGCCTGTCTGGCGGTCTCCGCACTCGGGCGCGAAGGCGTCAGTGAGCTGGCGCGTCAGACTACCGAGCTATTGAATGTCCGCCCGCTGGAAACCCGCTTTTTTGATCGTCAGATGGCGTTCAACGTACTGGCCCAGGTCGGGACGCCTGACGAGTCGGGGCATTTGCCGCTGGAAAGGCGTCTGGTCGATGAATTACGCGAACTGCTGACGCTGCCATTGCTCAAAGTGTCTGCTACCTGCATTCAAGTGCCGATGTTTTTTGGCGACAGCTTTACCGTAACGCTGCGCACCGCAGGTTCGGTCGATGTTGCGGCGATCAATGCGGCACTCGAGTCTGCCGCCGGAATCGAACTGGTCGATGAGGGTGATTACCCTACGCCAGTGGGTGATGCCGTAGGGCAGGACGTGGTTTATGTGGGGCGCGTTCGGGCGGGAATTGACGATCCCGAGCAGCTGAATCTGTGGCTGACGTCAGATAATGTACGAAAAGGCGCTGCGCTCAATGCTGTGCAGGTTGGTGAATTGTTGATAAAAGACTATGTGTAAAAGATACTTGGCAACAATTTGAATAATTGTTTTAGCGGCGATACGCCTTACACCCAAATGCAGGACTACCTCCCCGGATCTCGGGGAATCTTTAAACAAGGGATGGGCTATGGTTCAGGTTCGTAAACTGGTATTAGCAATCGCTGCGGCTTCAGCGCTGTCATCGGGTATGGCGCAGGCGCTGGGGCTCGGGGAATTGTCGGTCAAGTCGACCCTGAATCAGCCCCTGGTAGCGGAAATAGAGTTGACTGAGGCGCAGGGGCTTAACGCAACGCAAGTTGTGCCGAGCCTGGCGACCACTGCTGACTTCGCTCAGGCGGGCGTTACCCGTCAGGCATTTCTCAACGATCTCACTTTTACCCCGGTTATCAACGCCAGCGGTAAAAGTGTCCTGCGCATTACTTCCAGCAAGCCGGTGCGCGAGCCTTACGTGAAGTTCCTGGTTCAGGTGCTCTGGCCAAATGGCCGGTTGCTGCGTGAATACAGCCTTCTGCTCGATCCACCGAAGTTTTCTCCAGAGGCCGCCGCTGCGGCTGCCGCCCCGGCACCAGCTGCTGCTCCTGCCGCACCCGCGCAACTGGCGACAGTCGCGCCGTCGACAGAGGCTGCGGCACCCGAGGCTCCAGCACCTGCCGCCAGTGCGCCGGTATTGCCGCCGCCAGCCGCGGACAAACAGGCACAATATGTCACCGCCAATAACGATACGTTGTGGGAAATTGCCGCGAAGGTACGTACTGGCGGCACTGTCCAGCAAACCATGCTGGCCATTCAGGCGTTGAACCCGGAAGCCTTCATCGGCGGCAACATCAACCGCTTGAAGAAGGGGCAGGTGCTGCGCCTTCCGACTCCGCAGCAAACCACCGCGTTGCCACAACCGCAGGCAGTTGCAGAAGTTTCCCGGCAGTACAGCGCCTGGCGTGAAGGCCGTCGCCTGCCTGCCGGCACGCGCCAGGTCGATGCCACCCGCCGTGATCGCGCTGGCGCTGCTCCTTCAAAGGTCGATACCTCCGACAACCTGAGCCTGGTTTCGGCAAGCGGCAAGCCTGCGGCAAAAGGTGCAGCGGGTGACAGTGATCTTGGCAACAAGCTGGCGGTGGCTCAGGAAGCTCTGGACACCACGCGCCGTGACAATGCCGAGCTGAAAAGCCGCATGAACGACCTGCAAAGCCAGCTCGACAAGCTACAGCGACTGATTGAGCTGAAAAACGGTCAGTTGGCCAAAATGCAGGCCGCCGGTGCAGCTGTGCCTCCGGCTGCTGCCATCCCGGAAGCCACCACGCCTGCAAATGCGGCAGTGCCTGCTTCGCTGGTCGATGCCAATGGAGCTCCGGTCAAACCGGCTGGGGAGATTGCTCCTGAGGATGCATTGCCGGCAGGTGCCGCCGAGGTTGCGACTCCTGCAGCCGATCAGCCGCTGGCTGTGGAGTCGGTGGCTGCAGCCGAAGATGAAGACGTGCTGCAGAAAATCCTCAACAACCCGGTACTGCTTGGCCTGATCGGCGGTGCCGTATTGTTGATTCTGGCCTTGTTGCTGTTGTTCCTGGCGCGTCGTCGCGCTGCGAAGGCCGAAGCCGAGAAGCACAAGCGTATGGCGCGTGCTCTGGCTGAGGAGTCGGATTTTGTTTCAGACATGGACATGAATGCACCGCCAGCCAGCTTCGATGGCCTGGACGTGCCACCACCGAACGTTCGCATGGGGGCTGCTGGTGCCGCCGCTGCCACCGCCGCTCGCGAACGTCCTGCCGATCCGCTGCTTCAGGCCGAGATCCATATTGCTTACGGGCGCATGAATCAGGCTGTCGAACTGCTTGAAGAAGCAGTGAAGGAAGATCCGAAGCGCGATGATATTCGCCTCAAGCTGATGGAAATCTACGCCGAGCAGGGTAATAACAAAGCTTACGCCGCCCACGAACGCAAACTGGTGGCAGCGGGAAAGCGTGAAGCTGAGGTCGAGCAGCAGGAAGAACTTAACTCGACCCTGAAGCCGGTAGCGCCTGTTGCTGCGCCAGCGGTTTCTGAATCTGCTACTGCGTCGGCTGCTCCGGCAGTGGCCGCGGCGGCAGCTGCCAGTGCTGCTGCGCTGGTTGCAGAGCTTGACGCCAAGTATGTTGAAGAGCTGTTGGCCGATGATTCGGCAGAGCAAGAGGTTGAACCTGAGCCTGAAGTCGCTGTAACAGCAGATCCCGAGCCCGCACCTGAAGTGGTTACGCCGCTGGCCGCTGAACCTGCTGAAGAAGCGGACCCGTTCGATCACGATTTTGACTTGAGCCTGGATGAATTCGAAGAAGCGCCCACGCCTGAAGTCACCACTGTGAACGAGCTTGACGACCTGATGCTGGATGAGCCGAAGGTGCAGGCAGCAGCGGATGACGAGGAGCTGAGCTTCGAGTCGATCATGCAGCAACAAGAAGAGGCCCGTGCGGCGACTACGCCGGAAGACCTTGCCGACTTCGATCTGGACCTGTCCGAAGAAGATCCGGCGCTCAAGAACGAAGATGACTTCCTGCTCGGCCTTGGCAGTGACCCGCTTGATCTGGGTGAAACGCCGTCTGTGCCGCCTGTCAGTGATGACCTTGAGCTTCCGGAAGACTTTGATCTTTCGCTGGCGGACGAGATTGAAACCGATCAGGCCAGTCAGGCATTCGCGACCGAAATCGACGACGTCAATGCCGAGCTGGACCGGCTTTCGCAGAATCTCGAGCATCCGCCCCTCGATGAACCAAGGTTCACGGCCGAAGATGCCGCGGCACTGGAAGACGAGCCGGACTTCGACTTCATGGCCGGTACTGACGAAGCCGCGACCAAGCTTGATCTGGCGCGCGCCTATATCGACATGGGCGATGCAGACGGTGCCCGGGATATTCTTGACGAAGTGGTCACCGAGGGCGATGACGGACAGAAAAGCGAAGCGCGGGAGATGCTTTCGCGGCTGGCCTGATCCCCCTAAGGCAACAACCTGCAAACGGCCGCTTATGCGGTCGTTTGCATTTCAATCGCCCGGCTTGGTAGCGTGTTTTTCTTGCGGCCGTATAATGACCGACTTTTTGCGAACCGACAGGCTGTACCACTTTGGCGAACATAGACAACCCGGCAGCCGAAATGGCTGA
>NZ_LJQT01000464.1:33322-42501 GCF_001400515.1 Pseudomonas meliae
TGAGGGTTTTTCCCGAATCGCGCTGGGCGTTGAATACAAGGGCTCGCGCTATTGCGGCTGGCAACGTCAGGCATCCGGTGTGCTGACCGTGCAGGAAACTCTTGAAGACGCTTTGTCAAAAGTGGCTGCATCACCGGTATCACTGATGTGTGCCGGCCGCACAGATGCTGGCGTGCATGCCTGCGGGCAGGTGGTGCATTTCGATACGCAGGCCGAGCGCACCATGAAGGCCTGGGTCATGGGCGCAAATATCAATCTGCCCCATGACGTCAGCGTAACCTGGGCCCGGGTCATGCCCGCTACGTTTCATGCCCGCTTCAAGGCCATTGCCCGTCGTTATCGCTACGTGATCTACAACGATCAGATTCGCCCGGCGCACCTGAATCAGGAAATTACCTGGAATCATCGCCCACTGGATGTAGAGCGGATGGCACTGGCAGCCGAGTATCTGGTCGGTACTCACGACTTCAGCGCTTTCCGCGCCGGCCAGTGTCAGGCCAAGTCGCCAGTCAAGCAGTTGCACCACCTGCGCGTGACGCGTCACGGCAAGATGATCGTGATCGACGTGCGCGCCAATGCCTTCCTGCACCATATGGTGCGCAACATCGCCGGTGTTCTGATGACCATCGGTACTGGAGAGCGCCCGGTTGAGTGGGCGCGGGATGTGCTGGAAAGCCGGGTTCGGCGTACCGGTGGTGTGACGGCCCATCCTTATGGTCTGTACCTTGTTCAGGTCGAGTACCGTGATGAATTTCCGCTGCCCGAGCGTTTTGTAGGTCCGCATTTTCTTACGGGCTTTGCAGAACTGGACGGCTGACGACCCGAGCAGCATTTGCTAACATCCGGGACTTTCCGAAAGGTCTGAGGTTGCTCACTATATGTCAGCCGTTCGCAGCAAGATCTGCGGGATTACCCGCATAGAGGATGCTCTGGCTGCAGCCGAGGCAGGAGCCGATGCAATTGGCCTGGTGTTCTACCCGAAAAGTCCGCGTGCAGTAACAGTGCTGCAGGCTCGCGCTATCATTGCCGCGTTGCCGCCGTTCATTACCACTGTCGGCCTGTTCGTCAACGCCAGCCGCTGCGAACTCAACGAGACGCTGGATGCGGTTGCGCTGGACATGCTGCAGTTTCATGGCGATGAAACACCTGATGAATGCGATGGTTATCATCGCCCCTACATCAAGGCTTTGCGGGTCAAGGCGGGTGATGACATCGCTCAGGTTTGCCGTACCTATCGCAATGCGCGAGGCGTGCTGCTCGACACCTATGTAGAGGGTGTTCCTGGCGGCACCGGAGAAACCTTCGATTGGGCGCTGATTCCGGACGATCTGGATAAACCGGTCATTCTGGCGGGCGGGCTGACGTCGGCGAATGTGGCACAGGCCATTGCTCAGGTTCGGCCCTACGCCGTGGATGTCAGCGGCGGTGTCGAAAAGAGCAGGGGCATCAAGGATCGGGAAAAGATCCTTGCGTTCATGAGTGCGGTGCATGGCACCTGATGTGACGGTTACCGGTCGGCCGCCGTCCATAAGCCTGTCCCTGCCACGAGGCATGCGGGTCGAATCAAGTAAGCGGTGGTGCCAGAGTGCAACGCCGTCGTTGTGAAAAATCGGGGTGAGGGATGTGCAGGTCTGGCTTGGGTCGATCGCTATCCTTCATCATCGTCCATACACGAATTTATCCGAGGGCATGCGACTGGCGCGTGATCGCCAGCCGTTCGAGCCACACCGGTACTGGAGATATAAAGCATGAGCAACTGGTTGGTAGACAAACTGATCCCATCGATCATGCGTTCCGAGGTCAAGAAGAGCTCGGTTCCCGAAGGCCTCTGGCACAAATGCCCGTCCTGTGAGGCGGTGCTGTATCGCCCTGAGCTGGAAAAGACCCTGGACGTCTGCCCCAAGTGCAACCACCACATGCGTATCGGCGCGCGTGCCCGCCTGAACATTTTTCTGGATGTCGAAGGCCGCGAAGAGCTGGGTGCCGATCTTGAGCCGGTCGACCGTCTGAAATTCCGTGACGGCAAGAAATACAAGGACCGCCTGACCGCTGCGCAGAAGCAGACCGGTGAAATGGATGCGCTGATTTCCATGAGCGGCACCCTGCTGGGCATGCCGGTGGTGGCGTCAGCATTCGAGTTCTCGTTCATGGGCGGTTCTATGGGCGCCATCGTCGGCGAGCGTTTCGTGCGCGCCGCCAACTACGCCCTGGAAAATCGTTGCCCGATGATCTGCTTCGCCGCTTCCGGCGGTGCGCGCATGCAGGAAGCACTGATCTCGCTTATGCAGATGGCCAAGACATCGGCCGTTCTGGCACGTCTTCGCGAAGAAGGCCTGCCCTTTATCTCGGTGTTGACGGACCCGGTCTACGGCGGCGTTTCCGCCAGTCTGGCCATGCTGGGCGATGTCATCGTTGCCGAGCCCAAGGCGCTGATCGGTTTCGCCGGTCCTCGCGTGATCGAGCAAACCGTTCGCGAGAAGCTGCCAGAGGGCTTCCAGCGTAGCGAGTTCCTGCTGGATCACGGTGCTATCGACATGATCATCTCGCGTAGCGAGCTTCGTCCGCGTCTGGGTAACCTGCTGGCGCAGATGATGAACCTGCCGACGCCTCGTTTTGTAGCGCCGGTCATCGAGCCTATCGTCGTTCCACCGGCACCGGCCACGATATGACCTCTACATCCCTGAGCGACTGGCTTGCTTACCTGGAGCAACTGCATCCATCCGCCATCGACATGGGGCTGGATCGTTCTCGGCAGGTAGCGCAGCAGTTGGGGCTGACGCGTCCGGCTCCCAGGGTGATTACGGTGACGGGCACCAACGGCAAGGGGTCAACCTGTGCCTTTGTCGCTGCCTTGTTGCAGGCTCAGGACTTGAAAGTCGGTGTCTACAGCTCCCCACATTTGATTCGCTATAACGAGCGGGTGAAAGTGCAGGGTGTCGAGGCAACCGACCTGGAGTTATGCGATGCGTTCGCGGCGGTTGAAGCGGCGCGTGGTGATGTAACCCTGACTTATTTCGAAATGGGCACGCTGGCGGCATTCTGGCTGTTCGAACAGGCCCGGCTGGATGCGGTCGTTCTGGAGGTCGGTCTGGGTGGTCGCCTGGATGCGGTAAATCTTGTTGATGCGGATTTCGCGCTTGTCACCAGTATCGGTGTTGATCATGCCGAGTATCTGGGTAACACCCGTGAGTCGGTCGCCTTCGAAAAGGCCGGAATCTTTCGTGCCGGTTGCCCAGCGTTGTGCGGCGATCCGGAACCACCCGAGCCGCTGCTGGCCAAGGCTCGTGAGTTGGGTTGCCCGCTGCTGATGCGTGGTCGTGATTTCGACCTCTCGATAGGCAAGGACAGTTGGGACTGGCGTGGTGTTGCTCACGGCGAACAGGTCGAACTGCGCGGTCTGCCACTGCTGGACCTGCCTATGCAGAACGCAGCGTTGGCACTTCAGGCGTTTGCCTTGCTGGGGTACCCGCTGCAAACGGATGCAGTAGGGCAGGTTCTGGCGCAGACCCGGCTCGCCGGTCGTCTTGATCGCAGAACTGTCAGCTGGCAAGGCAAGCGGCTCAATCTGCTTCTCGATGTGGGTCACAACCCCCATGCGGCGCAATTTCTGGAGCAATGCCTTGCGCGCCAGCCGGTTGTCGGCAAGCGTCGCGCCGTATTTGGCCTGTTGAACGACAAGGACCTCGAGGGTGTGGTCGCGCATCTGGTGCCGGTCATCGATGAGTGGGCCGTTGCGCCGCTTCCTACCTCGCGCAGCCGACCGGCAGAAGAGTTGCATTCGGCCTTGCAGAACCTTGGCGCCTGCGTGACGTCCTATCAGAGTGTTGCGTTGGCGCTGGAAGCTCAGTGCGCGCACGCCACGCCCGATGACGAGATTCTGCTGTTCGGATCATTTTACTGTGTTGCCGAGGCCCTGGAATGGGTGGCCCGGTACACCGATGAGGACGCTGCAAATGGCTTTGCTGGATAACGTATTCAAGCAGCGAATGGTTGGAGCACTGGTGCTGATCGCTGTGGCGGTCATCTTCTTGCCCATGCTCTTCACGCGGGAAGATGAAACGCGTCAGGTGCAGGTCGATGCACCGTCCGCACCCCAGGCACCTGCGGCTTCGCATATCCGGGTCGACCCGGTGCCTGTTCCGGAGCCTCAGGCCCTGCCTCAGGAGCCTGTGCCCAACGACGATGACATGAGCAGCAGCCAGCCGCCTTCCATGCCGATCGCACCTGCCCCAACCACACCGGCCACACCTCCGGTTGCCAGCGCCCCGGCCCCGAAGCCTGCTGCCAAGCCGGCCCCGGCAGCCCCTGCGGCACCCGCCAAGCCAGCAGCATCTGCTGGCGTCGATGCCAACGGGCTGTCGATCAGCTGGTCGGTTCAACTGGCAAGCATGTCCAACCGTGCCAACGCCGACAACCTGCAAAAGACCCTGCGAACTCAAGGCTACAATGCTTACATTCGCACTGCCGATGGCGTTAATCGGGTATTTGTCGGCCCGCTTATCGAGCGTGCCGAAGCTGATCGTCTGCGCGATCAGCTCGACAAACAGCAAAAGCTCAAAGGTATTGTGGTGCGCTTTCAGCCTGAGCGGGGCTGACCGTTCGGCACCTCGTGCCCTTGCGTTAAAGGAAAATGCCTCGCGCCGGTAATCGCTGCTTACCGGCAGGCGGGCGCTCTGCTAAAATGCGCCGCCTTATCCGTCTGCAGGCTGCAACGTGCCATTTACTCCGGTTGACTGGGCAATTCTGGGAATTGTCGCCATCTCCGCCCTGATCAGTCTGAAGCGCGGCTTCGTAAAAGAAGCACTGTCGTTGACGACGTGGATCATTGCAGGCGTTGTGGCCTGGATGTTTGGCGCGGGGCTGTCGCAGTATCTGGTCAATTACATAGAAACACCTTCGGCACGCGTGATTGCGAGCTGCACCATTCTTTTTGTCGCCACCTTGCTGGTAGGCGCCATGGTCAACTTTCTGATAGGCGAGCTGATTCGCGTCACCGGGCTTTCCGGGACCGATCGTTTTCTCGGCATGGTCTTCGGCGCAGCACGCGGAGGCCTGCTTGTCGTTGTGGCGGTAGGGCTGTTGAGCCTGGGGCCGGTGCAACAGGATCAATGGTGGCAGCAGTCCAGGCTGGTGCCGCAATTTCTCATGGTCGCTGACTGGTCGAAAAACCTGATTCTAGGGATGTCCAGCAAGTGGCTCGCCAGCGGCATCAGCGTACCCGCTGATCTGCCGTTCAAGGAACAGATCCTGCCGTCTACAATGCCGCAGGATGTGCTCGGTAAATCCAGTTCCACTAAGTAGGGGTTGTGTCGCATGTGTGGCATCGTCGGTATCGTCGGCAAGTCGAACGTCAATCAGGCGCTGTATGACGCGCTTACCGTCCTCCAGCACCGCGGCCAGGACGCTGCCGGTATCGTAACCAGCCACGATGGCCGGTTATTCCTGCGCAAGGACAACGGATTGGTGCGTGATGTGTTTCATCAACGTCATATGCAGCGCTTGGTCGGGCATATGGGCATCGGTCATGTGCGCTATCCAACGGCGGGCAGCTCGACGTCTGCAGAGGCCCAGCCGTTCTACGTCAACTCGCCTTATGGCATCACGTTGGCGCACAACGGCAACCTCACCAACGTCGAACAACTGGCCAAGGAGATTTACGAATCCGACCTGCGCCATGTGAACACCAATTCCGATTCGGAAGTGCTGCTCAACGTTTTCGCCCATGAGCTGGCCGTGCGTGGCAAGTTGCAGCCGACCGAAGAGGATATCTTCGCCGCAGTGACCGACGTGCATAATCGCTGCCGTGGCGGCTATGCGGTCGTGGCAATGATCACCGGCTACGGCATTGTCGGCTTCCGTGACCCGGACGCCATTCGTCCTATCGTGTTTGGCCAGCGTCATACCGACGAAGGCGTCGAATACATGATCGCGTCGGAAAGCGTGTCGCTGGACGTGCTCGGCTTTACCCTGATTCGCGACCTGGCACCGGGCGAAGCGGTCTACATCACTGAAGATGGCAAGCTGCATACCCGTCAGTGTGCGGCCAACCCCAAGTATGCGCCGTGCATCTTCGAACACGTTTATCTGGCACGTCCTGACTCGATCATCGACGGCATTTCGGTCTACAAGGCGCGTTTGCGCATGGGCGAGAAGCTGGCCGACAAGATCCTGCGCGAGCGTCCGGATCACGATATCGATGTGGTCATCCCGATTCCGGACACCAGCCGTACCGCTGCGCTGGAGCTGGCCAATCATCTGGGCGTCAAGTTCCGCGAAGGTTTCGTCAAGAACCGCTACATCGGCCGGACCTTCATCATGCCGGGCCAGGCTGCGCGCAAGAAATCCGTACGCCAGAAGCTCAACGCCATCGAGCTGGAGTTCCGTGGCAAGAACGTGATGCTGGTGGATGACTCCATCGTGCGCGGCACGACCTGCAAGCAGATCATCCAGATGGCCCGTGAAGCCGGTGCCAAGAATGTCTACTTCTGTTCTGCAGCCCCGGCTGTGCGCTACCCCAACGTCTACGGCATCGACATGCCGAGTGCTCACGAGCTGATTGCCCACAACCGCACCACTCAGGACGTGGCCGACCTCATCGGTGCCGACTGGCTGGTTTATCAGGATCTGAATGACCTGATCGAAGCGGTCAGCGGCAGCAAGAAAATCAAGATCGACAACTTCGATTGCTCGGTTTTCGATGGCAAGTACGTGACCGGTGACATCGACGAGCATTATCTGAACAGGATCGAGAGCGCGCGTAACGACGCCTCCAAGATCAAGACTCAGGCCGTGAGCGCGATCATCGATCTGTACAACAACTAAATTGGACAAGGAGTGGGCGGCATGACTCAGGAATGGGATGCAGGTCGGCTGGATAGCGACCTTGAAGGTGTGGGTTTCGATACCCTTGCCGTACGTGCCGGGCAACACCGCACCCCGGAAGGTGAGCATGGCGATCCCATGTTCTTTACCTCCAGCTATGTCTTTCGCACGGCTGCCGATGCGGCCGCGCGTTTTGCTGGCGAGGTGCCCGGCAACGTCTACTCGCGTGATACCAACCCGACCGTGCGCTCTTTTGAAGAGCGCATCGCCGCGCTGGAAGGTGCCGAACAGGCCGTCGCTACGGCCACCGGCATGGCGGCGACCCTGGCGGTCGTGATGAGCCTGTGCAGTGCCGGTGATCATGTGCTGGTGTCGCGCAGCGTCTTTGGCTCGACCATCAGCCTGTTCGACAAGTACTTCAAACGCTTTGGCATTGAGGTGGATTACGTTCCGCTCGCAGAGCTGAGTGGCTGGGACGCGGCCATCAAGCCCAACACCAAAATGCTGTTTGTCGAGTCGCCGTCCAATCCATTGGCCGAGCTGGTGGACATCGCTGCATTGGCTGAAATCGCTCACGCCAAGGGTGCGATGCTGATCGTCGACAACTGTTTCTGCACGCCGGCCTTGCAGCAGCCGCTGTTGCTGGGTGCTGATATTGTCGTGCATTCGGCTACCAAGTTCATCGACGGCCAGGGTCGTTGCATGGGCGGTGTGGTTGCCGGCCGCAGCGAGCAGATGAAGGAAGTGGTGGGTTTCCTGCGCACCGCCGGGCCGACACTCAGCCCGTTTAACGCGTGGATCTTCCTCAAGGGCCTGGAAACCCTGAACCTGCGGATGCGCGCTCATTGTGCCAATGCCCAGGCGCTGGCCGAGTGGCTTGAGCAGCAGGACGGTATCGAAAAGGTCCACTACGCCGGACTCAAGAGTCATCCGCAGCATGAGCTGGCACAGCGTCAGCAAAAGGGTTTTGGCGCGGTGGTAAGTTTCGAAGTCAAGGGTGGCAAGGATGGCGCATGGCGCTTCATCGATGCCACGCGGCTGATTTCGATCACCGCCAACCTGGGCGACAGCAAAACCACGATCACTCACCCGAGCACTACGTCTCATGGTCGTTTGGCACCTCAGGAGCGTGAGGCAGCGGGTATTCGGGACAGCCTGATACGGGTTGCAGTGGGCCTGGAAGATGTGACGGACCTGCAAGCCGACCTGGTTCGTGGTCTGGCGGCATTGTGAACGACAAGTCCGGTAACAAAAACAGTGGCGAGACGGGCGAAGAGTGGGCGTTGAAATTTGCCAGCACCCACAACGGCCGTGTTGCTCTGGTGACAGGTGCCGCGCGCGGCATCGGGCTGGGTATCGCGGCGTGGCTGATTGCCAAGGGCTGGCAAGTGGTGCTGACCGATCTGGATCGTGCAAGGGGCTTCAAAGTGGCGGGTGCACTGGGTGAAAATGCCCTGTTCATTGCCATGGACGTTGCCAGTGAAGAGCAGGTCGCGGCAGGTGTGGCCGAGGTGCTCAGGCAGTTTGGCCGTCTCGATGCGCTGGTGTGCAACGCCGCGATTGCCGATCCGCACAACACTACGCTGGAAAGCCTTGAGCTGTCGCACTGGAACCGTGTACTGGCAGTCAACCTCGGCGGTCCGATGCTGCTCGCAAAGCATTGCGCGCCTTACCTGCGTGCGCACTGTGGCAGCATCGTCAACCTTACCTCTACTCGCTCCCGCCAGTCCGAGGCCGATACCGAAGCTTATGCGGCCAGCAAGGGCGGCCTGATGGCGCTGACGCACGCGCTGGCAATCAGTCTGGGGCCGGAGATACGTGTAAACGCCGTCAGTCCCGGCTGGATTGATGCGCGCGACCCCTCGTTGCGCAAGGCCGAGCCGTTGTCCGAGACCGATCACGCCCAGCATCCTGCCGGCAGGGTAGGGACGGTAGAAGATGTGGCCGCGATGGTTGCGTGGTTGTTGTCCAGAAACGCCGGTTTTGTGACCGGGCAGGAATTTGTGGTCGACGGCGGCATGACTCGCAAGATGGTCTACGCCGAATAGTTTCGTGCAGTCTGCCAACATTGACTCTTTGTTGTGCTTTTGATGTGTGGTAGCGGTTTTGCGATTGAGCCTGTTTTTTAAAAAACTTCAATCAGGCTATTGACTTAGGTTCGTTAGGTGCGTAAATTTCGCGGCCTCAACGAAGCAAAGGGTGATTAGCTCAGCTGGGAGAGCAGCTGCCTTACAAGCAGCGGGTCGGCGGTTCGATCCCGTCATCACCCACCATCGTTGAGTTTGAAAGCTGAAGTACGAGGGCTTTCAAAGTATCAAAAGGACGCAAGTCCACAATGCGCAGCGGTAGTTCAGTCG
>NZ_LJQT01000178.1:0-919 GCF_001400515.1 Pseudomonas meliae
TGTCTACACCCTCTTAAGTGATTTGCGACGAATTTTGAGTGGTCTTTGGGCCGGATTAGGTTCCGTGGGCGCGTCAAAATGGAGTTGTACGCCGGAATCTCCGAAAATTCTGTTGGAAAATGTCACCTCTGAGCTACAATGTGGCTCACCAATTTAGAGGATCAAATCATGTCTGCAAACGCAGTTGTTCGTGCCCGCATTGACGAGCATATAAAGGAAGAGGCCACCGTCGTGCTCGCAGCGATGGGACTAACCGTATCCGACGCCTTCCGTATAATGTTGACCCGAGTTGCCCGGGAGAAAGCCTTGCCCTTCGAGCCGTTGGTACCGAACACCACCACGATTGAGGCAATGAAGGAAGCGCGCCGTGGCAGTTTGAAATCGTTCGCTACCGTCGAGGACTTGATGGCGGACCTGAATGCGAACGATTGAACAAACCAGTAGGTTCAAGCGCGACTACAAGCGCGAAGCCAAAGGTCCGCACCGCCAAACACTGGCGAGCGATTTTGTTGCTGTCGTCACAGCCTTGGCGAACGACCAGGTACTGGCCGATAAGCACCGCGATCACGCGCTCACCGGTGACTGGAAAGATCACCGAGACTGCCACATCAAGCCCGACCTGGTGTTGATTTATCGCAAGCCAGATGACGCCGTGTTGCAACTCGTACGTCTCGGATCGCATAGCGAGCTTGGCTTGTAAGCACCAGCCCTCCCAGAACAAGGACTAGGTTTTGTACGAAAAGTCGGCGAGCGAAGGTCAGGCAAGGCAAAAACAGGCGAGGAAGCGGAGTCTACGTGTTGTAAATGAGCATTCCGAGCCTGTTTTTACGCAGCATCACCGAGCGCAGCCACTTTACGTACAGAGCCTAGGACAGGCTTTCCGGGTACAGCGCTGTTAACTTGATGCATAGGAATTTCA
>NZ_LJQT01000244.1:0-3953 GCF_001400515.1 Pseudomonas meliae
GGACAGTTGGCTATTTTTGCAGCGCCTCCTTAGGTATGGCTCAAAAGAGTAGTTCTTTCTGGCACGGCTCATTAGGGTTGCCTTTAGGTCAACTGAGCCATAGCTGATAAGCTCGGCCCATTTGGGTATACCAAAATGGGCCATATGATGGCGACTCTCAATGTTGCGCGGGTGTACCTGCGTGTCAGTACCGAAGACCAGGACTTGCAGCGCCAAGAAGCGATCATTGGCAATGCGCGAGCATCGGGCTACTACGTGGCTGCGGTCTATCGCGAAAAAGCATCGGGCGCTCGATCCGACCGTCCCGAGCTGTTGCGCATGATCGAGGACCTGCAACCAGGTGAAGTCGTCATCGCTGAGAAGATCGACCGAATCAGCCGTCTTCCCTTGCTCGAAGCAGAAAGGCTTGTAGACGCGATCAAGGCTAAGGGCGCACGCTTGGCGGTGCCCGGCATCGTCGATTTATCGGAATTGGCTGAGGCATCCAGTGGCGTCGCCAAGGTGGTGTTGCAAGGCGTACAAGACATGCTGTTGCGTGTGGCACTGCAAATCGCGCGTGACGACTTCGAGGACCGGCGAGAGCGACAGCGGCAGGGCATCGACTTGGCCAAGAGCGCTGGTCTATATAGAGGACGCAAGCCGAATGCTAAAGTGCATGAACAGATCATTGCCTTTAAAAGCGGCGGGTGTAGCATTGCAGAGACTGCGCGGCTGGCGGGTGTCAGTGTCAGCCAGGTGAAGCGTGTATGGGCACATCACCTGGCTAAACCGGGGGCCTAAGCCGGACCACCGAAAATTCCGTCAACCTAGTTAACCAACTGTTTCCTGGAGAAGATGCCAGAGGCAGAGTACGATTCACTCCTCAGACCAGTGGGATGCACGTCCGCCGAGGCGTCGCGCTAATCGCTGGATATCGTCGATACCAGCAGAGCGCAATGAAGGTTGGCGTTTACTGACTGCTAAGGCGGCATCGCAAGCGGTATTCCATGCTTTTCCACGCTGGTAACGCAATGCGCGCAGCGCTTCGATCAGCAACTCCCGCTCGTCATCGCTTAAACCTTCGACCGACGGCAGCTTGGCCATGATCAGGACTCACTCACGTCGCCATCTTCATAGGACAGGCTTTCCGGGTACAGCGCTGTTAACTTGGAGAGTGTTTCCTGCACTTGTTCCAGCGAGGTCATCAGGCCGAGCACCTGATCTTCCAGATCGACGGCGAACTCAAACAGTCCGGCTACTTGGCTGCGCGATCCGTCGTTGAACACGGCCATCGCCAGTTGATGCAGTAGCAACAGGTCAGTACGCAGTTGCGGCGGCCCACCACCCTCTCTGTCGTTCAAGTCTTCGCGCAGCACGTCTACGGCATCGACTGCACGCAGCAGCGCGGTGGTATCGAAATTCTCGGGAACGAGTTCGTCCCATTCTTCATCGGTGCTGCTGATTGGCATGCTAGTCATTTCCTTGTTGGGGTGAGTACAGGCGGGCATGAGAGTCTGACTCCGGTCAGCAGTGCCTACCGGACGATTTTTCCCGAATTCTGCGGCCTCTCCTATAAAAATATGCTTGTTGGCCTGTTATTGTTTTCTGAGGAGCCAACTGAGCACTCAAGGTGTCAGGCTATCCACAGCTGAAACCCTTGGTCTGTACGCAGAATGGCGCCAGAATGACAACCATGAAAATTCTCAGTAATTATTCGAGTTCAGCGCTCGAACGATCCACCCTGCGCCTAGCTTCCGGGGTATCTGAAGCCATTGATGCCGAATGCTCGTACCGGCCCAGCAACGTATCGCACAAAACTTGGATTACCGAAGCCGTTACAGAAAGGCTTGCACGTATCAACTCATCATTTTGCTCAAAAAGCGCGAAGGGAACCAATGGCTAACTTCTACGAATTTTTTGCAGGTGGCGGTATGGCTCGAGCTGGACTTGGCCCCGATTGGCAATGCATGTTCGCAAACGATTTTGACCCGAAAAAAGCTGCCAGCTACGCCACCAATTGGGGCGATGACCATTTACGCGTGGGCGACGTAGCGGCGTTGACCACGACTGAATTACCTGGTGTGGTTGATCTGGCTTGGGCTTCGTTCCCCTGCCAAGACCTTTCCTTGGCAGGTGCCGGGGCTGGCCTAAAGGGCCACCGCTCTGGCACATTTTGGCCGTTTTGGAAACTCATGAAGGCCTTGGGCGAAGAAGATCGCGCTCCGCGCATGATTGTGCTGGAAAACGTGTGCGGTGCCATTACCTCCCATGACGGCAAGGATTTCGCGGCTATCAGCGCTGCTCTGTCGAACGGCGGCTATAGATTCGGAGCCGTGGTCATGAACGCGGTCCATTTCCTGCCGCAATCCCGGCCACGTCTGTTCATCATAGCCGTAAGAAAGTCCTCGCCTATACCTCATACCATAGTTGCAAATGGTCCAGAGGTGGAGTGGCATTCGTCTACGCTGGTCGAGGCCTACAGCAAGCTATCTAAGCGCTCGCAAAGTGCCTGGATATGGTGGCACCTATCGGCACCACCGACTCGCACGACGATCTTTGCCGATCTGGTGGAGGATACGCCGCACGGCGTCACCTGGCACACAGCCGTCGAAACCAAGAAACTGCTTTCCATGATGAGCCCGCTCAATCTTGCGAAAGTTGAGGCGGCTAAGAAGAGCGGCGGACGCATAGTCGGCACAATCTACAAGCGTACCCGAGCTGATGGGCCGAACGGCGAGAAATTTCAGCGTGCTGAAATCCGTTTCGATGATGTAGCTGGTTGCCTACGAACGCCTACTGGCGGCTCCAGTCGGCAAACCATCATGGTGATTGAGGGCAAGCGCGTTCGCTCGCGCTTACTGTCACCACGTGAGGCTGCCCGTCTCATGGGGCTACCTGACACCTACGTACTGCCCAAGAACTACAACGATGCTTACCATTTGGCTGGCGATGGCGTGGCCATTCCTGTAGTTCGCTTCCTGGCTGAGCATCTTCTAGAGCCGCTGTTATTGTCAGCCCTCGTCGTCGAGAAAAGGGTGGCGTAATGACGGATTTGATCGAGGCCCTTCGCGGCTTTAACAAAGAACGAAAATTCAGCAGGAAAGGTTCGCTATGCGTTGCTTTGGTCACAACGCAGCACGCCCGAAAGGGCTTGCCTCTTGATCCGGACAAGCTGCTGACCGAAGCTGGCGGCCAAGTGCTAGGCTTGGGTAAAGGCGCGGTGCAAGCTGTACTGAACCGCCATGGGATCATCCGCGTTTTAGCAGCTGAAGGCGGTCGCACCAGTCGCGGCAGCATTAGCAACATGCGCGAATATGTGGCTTTCCTCAACGGCCAGGCTGCCGCCGGTACTGTAGATCTCGATGTCGTGGAAGCATTCTGGATTGAGCGTGCACATGAGTTTTTTTCAGCCAAGCCATTCAAGATTCAATTGGATGCCTCGCGCAGTCTGCGCACGTTGGTGCGTTATGTGATTGCCCAAGCCGAAGAACGACAGCGCAACACTCCGGGAATGCAGTATGCCGGAGCTGTGCTGCAACACTTGGTAGGCGCGAAGCTTGATTGCGCGCTTGGTCCTGGTAGTTTCGAGCACAATAGTTTTTCAACGTCGGATGCACAATCAGGCCGCGTTGGAGACTTCTTCATTGGTGACGTGGCGATCCATGTCACTACCGCGCCAGGCGAAGCGGTCATTAGCCGCTGCTACGAAAATCTAAATGACGGGCACCGGCCTATCATTGTCACTACTGCGCGAGGGCTTACAGCCGCCGAAGTGCTGGCAGAGAACGCCGGCCTGGGCGACCGCATCGACGTTTTCGAAGTCGAACAGTTTATAGCTCTGAATCTTTACGAGCTGGGCAAATTCGCTGCTGAAGGTCGGCGTCTTGCCGTAGGAGACGTGGTGATACGCTATAACGAAATCATAGAGGAAGTTGAAACAGACCCTAGGGAAGCTCCGAGCAAGGCAGCTGTTC
>NZ_LJQT01000212.1:0-729 GCF_001400515.1 Pseudomonas meliae
TTCGCTCCCACTGGGCCTACCTTGTTCTTGGCTTGACGATAGCTCAAAGCTAAACGGCAAATATAGTTATGTCAATTAACTGTTATTTTTATTAATCAAAAGTCGGCACTCTGCCTGCACAGGCTGGTCACAGTGACGTATACCCCATAGCTATCGTTCGCTAACCTCGGCAAACTGATCGGCTGATTGACCCACCCCATCAAAAGGACTGCACTTTCAATGGCCAAGCCATCCGACATTGCCGACATTTGCCAGGCCTCCGCACAGGTTGCCGAAGCAGCTTTGCCAACGGATTCTGCGCTGGATGATCTGATCGGTTATGCCATGCGCCGGGCACAGCTCAAGCTGTTCCAGAACCTGATCGGACGTCTTTCCGCTCACGACCTGCGTCCGGCGCAGTTTTCGGCGCTGGCGATCATCGAGCAAAACCCGGGCCTTATGCAGGCAGACCTGGCCAAGGCGCTGGCTATCGAACCGCCCCAGGTCGTACCGTTGCTGAACAAGCTCGAAGAACGTGCACTGGCCGTGCGGGTTCGCTGCAAGCCAGACAAACGCTCGTATGGCATCTTCCTCAGCAAGAGCGGCGAGACATTGCTGCGCGAACTGAAACAGATCGCCGCCGACAGTGACCTCGATTCCACTTCGGCGCTGGATAACCAGGAACGTCAGGACCTGCTCAGGCTGTTGAAAAAGGTCTACCATTCGTAAAAATCCGTCATCAACGGCGAT
>NZ_LJQT01000212.1:735-3701 GCF_001400515.1 Pseudomonas meliae
CGGCTGATTACCAGAGTGGCAAGCTGTACTGAGCAATAAAGCGCGTCTGGTTTTCATCGCGAAAGGCGGCGCCTGCGGGGAAGTCGTTGCGATAGATCGACTTGCGCGCCAGCAGGCCGATATTCTTCAGCGGGCCGCTCTGAACGACGTAGCCCAGCTCCATCTGAAACTCACGCTCCTTGCGATCATCGGCATTGAAAGCGGCCAGTTCGATGTTGTCGCCGCGCACATAACGCAGGCGACTGCGTAACCCGACAAGCCCCACGGCAGTGAAGTCATAGTCGTAAATGGCTTGCCAGGTACGCTCCCTGGCATTGAGAAAGTCAGAACTCATGGTCATCTCGCTCAACCCCATCAGTTCGGTGCCCGATACATAGGGTGTAGCGGTATCGCCGCTCGAATGCATATAACCAAGGCTGACGCTGTGCCCTCCCCACTTGTAACCCAACAGCGCCGACAGGTTCTGGTTATCCACGTCCCCGGCTTTCGCGCTGCCCGTGTCGCTACTGAAAAAGCTGCGCAGATCAGTGGTCAGCACGCCATCGCCGATTGCCAGTTTCTGTAGTAGCGCGAGCGTGTTCTGAGTATAAAGATCAGCCACTTCAGCGTGATACGCGCGTATGCTGAGCTCCTTGTTGACCTGATAGTCGCCCCCGGCATAGGCCATGTGCGATGACGTTGCTGCACCATTGAAGCGCCGGTTCGGCGAAGCGATGGTCATTGCCTGATAGTTGCTGGAATCGCGCTTGTTGACCCGATCAATATAGCCGGCATTGAAGGTCAAGCCGTCGATGTCCTTTGAGGTCAGCGTCGTGCCCCGAAAAGTCTGCGGCAACAGGCGTGAGGGGCTGGCGAAAGCAAACGGCAGAAAAATCGACACGTCGCCAGTCTTGATTGTGGTTTCGCGGAATTTAAGCTTGCCGGTCAGCGCCAGTCGGGAATACTCGTCAGCAGCCCGTCCGTCACTGGCCGATACCGGCAATAGATCGGTACCGCTGCGGTCTGGCGAAGAATCAAGCTTTACACCCACCAGCGTTCGCGCATCAAGACCGAAGCCCACCGGTCCTTCTGTGAAGCCGGATTCGGCGTTGATAATGAACCCCTGCGCCCACTCCCGCGTGGCTGTTTTGGCACCATCGTCCTTGTAATCACGGTCCATATAATAATTGCGCAGCGTCAAGGTGCCGTGGCTGTCCTCCAGAAACCCCTGAGCCTGTGCGAGGTCAGGTATAGCGCTGACGCCCAGCAGGCCCAGCGCGAGACCGCAATTTTTTCCACGGAAAAAGAGAGTTGACACAGCTTTTGCTGCACCACGAGTGAGCGTTGGCATGTTGGATGTCCACTTATTGTTGTTGTTTTTGGATTCGGTCCGGCGCTGGCCGCAGGTCCGTTGGAGGAGAATTGGAGGATTTCGTATCGACGTCAATCCAGAGTGACCGATAATCGAACATTAATAATGTTAACTACTTGACTACCACTCTTTAAATACCTCCCTAACTAAATGTTTTAAAAAGACTAATTCCTGCTTTTATTGAATTCTTGGTCCGGATTCATTTTTTAGTTTTTTTTGTTACCTTGATCAGCACCTGTCACAACGCCTCGTCGGCGCTCGGGAACAGGCTTTTCTCCACAACAAAAACAACAATGAGGCTTGCCATGAACAGTTCGTTGCGTCGTTCGACGCTGACCATCATCTTGTGTTTTATCGTCGCACTCATTGAAGGTTTCGACCTGCAGGCTGCCGGGACGGCGGCGGCGGGACTTCGTCAAAGCTTTGCCCTTGACCCGAAAATGATGGGCTGGGTATTCAGCGCAGGGATCATCGGGCTGCTGCCGGGCGCTTTTTTTGGCGGCTGGATTGCGGATAGCATCGGCCGCAAGAAGATTCTGGTAAGCGCAGTACTGCTGTTCGGGGTCTTCTCGCTGAGCACTGCTTATGTCGAAAGCTTTTCTGCCCTGTTGCTGGTGCGCTTCATGACCGGCCTGGGGCTGGGGGCTGCGCTGCCCAACCTGATCGCCTTGTGCGCCGAAGCTGTCGGCGAACGCCATCGCGGGCTCGCCATCAGCGTCATGTATGCAGGCGTTCCGCTGGGCGGAGCCCTGGCTGCGGTGGTCGCGATGTTTACCAGCGAGCACTGGCAGAAAACTTTCATCATCGGTGGTCTGGTGCCACTGCTGGTGGTCCCGTTGATGATCCTGTTACTGCCCGAATCCAGTGCCTTTAAACAGCAGACGACTGCCAGCGCTGCCCGGCATTCAAGCGCCAGCGCACTGTTCGGCGAAGGCAGAGCTCGCACGACACTGGCCTTGTGGGTCGGCTACTTTTTTACCCTGACCGTCATGTACATGCTGCTCAACTGGCTGCCGTCGCTGTTGATCGGCCAGGGTTTCAGCAAACCTCAGGCGGGCCTGGTGCAGATGCTGTTCAATATTGGCGGCGCGCTGGGCTCGCTACTGGGCGGGCTGTTGCTGGATCGCTGCAACGGCACCAAGGTCGTGCTGTTCGTCTACGCCGGTTTGCTGGCTGCGTTGGCGGGCGTGGGCGTGTCGGTCGGCATCGTGCCGATGGCAATTGCCGGGTTTGCTGCCGGGGTATTTGTCATGGCCGCGCAACTGGTGCTGTATGCGCTGGCCCCTCCTTCGTACCCGACTTCGGTACGTGCCACCGGTGTCGGCGCTGCGGTAGCCATCGGCCGCCTCGGCTCTGTGGCCGGCCCTTTGGCTGCCGGGCATCTGCTCGGAGCCGGTGCGGGAACCGCTGGCGTACTGTTGGCCACCTCACCCGGCCTGGTGATTGCCGCACTGGCGGCGATCACGGTGCTGTCCAGGTCGGTCGCCCTCGAGAAGCGTGAACTCAAGGTTGCAGAGTCGAGGTGATCAGGTCGCTATGTCCATCGTCATGCACAAGTCTTGAAGAGCCCGAAAACATAGCTGAAATCCCGATACTTCTCGTTCCCACGCTCCGC
>NZ_LJQT01000277.1:0-5860 GCF_001400515.1 Pseudomonas meliae
GCTCTGCGTCGCATGCCGTTCTGGACGCTCTACGTCCGATCTTGCATCAGCGCGATCACTGCCTGGCCACCACAATCCCCTGCGCCAGCTCTTCCACCGGCTCGTCAGCCGCCATTCTCGCCTTCATCCGCTCGGCATCCCGGCTGAAACAGCGCGAAGCCTGATACAGGAACAGCAAGGTCAGAAACAGCGCTGCCGGGATCAGGTACATGGCATCGTGCAAACCGATGGCTTTAAAGCTTTCGCTCATCACCTCGACACCTGCAACGCCCATCGCAGCATGGGCAAAGTGATCAGACAGCAAACCGACCACCACCGGCCCCAGCCCTCCACCCAGCAAATAAAGCCCGGCAAAGAACAGCGCCATGGCCGTGGCCCGCAGGCGCGGTTCGATTACGTCCTGAATAGCGGTGTAAACGCAGGTATAGAAGTTGTAAGCGAACAGCCAGCCCAGACTGAATACCCCCACGAACACACCGATCCCGATCTGCCCTGCATGCAGCGCATAGCCTGTGGCCAGTGCGGCGATCAACATGCTGATGGTCGCAAACAACAGCCGTCCATTGGAAAAGCGCTGGTGCAGTTTGTCGGCTATCCAGCCCCCAAGCGTCAGACCGATCAGCCCGGTTACGCCGACAATAACCCCGGTCGCCACTGCAGCTTCCTGCAAGGGCAGCAGAAAATAGCGCTGCAGCATCGGCACCATGAATGAATTGCAGGCGTAAGTCGCAAAGTTGAAGGTCAGACCGCCCAGCACCAGCCAACGAAAGGTCGGAATCGACAGCACACGGCGGATCGGCTTTTCAATCTTCGCCTCTGACATCCGCACGCTTTCAGCCGCGCCGCGCCTGGGCTCCTTGATGAAAAAGATGAACACGACCAGCAACAGACCAGGAACCGCAGCGATAAAGAACGGTGCGCGCCAGCTGTCAAACGCCTTGACCATAGCGCCGATGGTAAAGAACGCCAGTAGTAGACCCAAAGGCAGACCCAGCATGAAAAGCCCCATGGCCCGCGCACGCCGATGGGCTGGAAACAGATCACCGATCAGTGAGTTGGCAGCAGGCGCGTAGCTGGCCTCACCTATGCCGACGCCCATTCGCACCAGCAGGAAGGTCCAGAAACTGCCCACCATGCCATTGACCGCAGTCAACCCGCTCCAGACCGCCAGCCCGCAGCCCATGAGTTTCTTGCGCGACCCGTTATCGGCCATGCGCCCCAATGGCAGACCGGCGAAAGCGTAGACCAGCGTGAATGCGGTCCCCAGCAACCCCAGTTGAAAGTCACTCAAATGCCATTCCAGACGAATGGGCTCGACGATAATCGCCGGGATGGTGCGATCAAAGAAGTTGAACAGATTGGCCAGAAAAAGCAGGAACAGCACGCGCCAGGCATTGGCAGCCTGAGTAGCGTTTTCAACCTGGAGCGTGTTCATAAGGCATCCATCCCTTGACTCTCAGTCACTTCAATCTAGAAGCAGAAGCGCTATCTGTCTGTAAACATTCGTAACTACGCACAGGACATGATGGCCTTTTATAACTGTTCGTTATTGAGTCAATATCAAAATGGCCGCTCGCAGGGGTGGCAGGTTGTAAACAGCTTCTATACTCAGCTCAAATCGCCAGGTCCTGAGGCTTGGCGCTCTTGTAGTGAGAATAGGGCGCGCTATGGAGTGGCTGGGTTTGAACGTATTCGCTGACCTCCCAGCGGACGGGCAATTATTGATCGACTGCAGTCATAACCTGTTTCTGGTAGCGCTGGCTTACGGTGTGGCTTACGGTGTGGCTTGCGCCGCATCCTTCGCCACGCTGGATATTGCCGACCGTGTCATTCAGGTCGACGCCATCAAGAGCCGTCGCCTGTGGAAAGCACTGGGCGCGTTATGCCTGGCGGGCGGCGTGTGGGCAATGCATTTCATCAGCATGCTGGCGTTTCAGGCCCCACTGAAAATCTCTTACGACCTGACCGTCACGCTGGCTTCCCTGCTGATCGTGCTGATCACTGCACTGGTGGCCATGAGAGCCCTGACCATCCCTGAGCTGACGCTCAGGCGCTGTCTGATCAGTTCGCTGGTCATGGGGACCGGCATCAGTGTCATGCACTATCTGGGCATGTCGGCGATGCGCTCCGCTGCCACACAGTACTACGAACCGCGGATGTTCGCGCTGTCGATCGTGGTTGCCGTCCTTTCCAGCATTGCTCTGCTGACACTGTCCCGGCATCTGCGTCAGTACAACGGCATGTTTCATCAGATGTTCCGCTACGGGGTGAGTCTTCTGCTGGGTGCGGGTTTGCTGACCATGCACCTGATGGGCATGAGGGCATTGCGACTGGTCATGCCCGAAGGCGCCACGCTGCACATCCCCGGCACCGAAAACAGCCAGCAGCTTGGGCTTACCATTGCCGCCATCACCCTGCTTATCATCGCCGGCAGCATCAGCGCGGCAATGGCCGACAAGAAACTGCAAGGCAAGGAGCATGACCTGCAACGCGTCAACGCGCTGCTCAGCCAGCTGGATCAGGCCCGCGTCTCGCTTCAGCAGGTGGCCCATTACGACCCGTTGACCAACCTGATCAACCGCCGGGGCTTCAATCAGATATTTGCCGAAAAGCTGCAGGAGCACACCTACAACAACGGCATGCTTGCAGTGATGTTTCTGGACATCGACCACTTCAAGCGCATCAACGACAGCCTGGGCCATGACGCCGGTGACGAACTGCTCAAGGTGATTGCCGAACGCATCCGCAGCGCCACCCGTGTGCAAGACGTGGTCTCCCGTTTCGGGGGCGATGAATTCTGCATACTGCTGAGCATTCCGGACTACGAGGAGGCACGACACCTGGCCTATCGGGTCATGCAAAAAATGAAGGAAACCATCGCGCTGGCAGGAAGGCGCATGGTCATGACGACCAGTATCGGTATCGCCGTGTTCCCGCGTGACGGTTCAACCTGTGATGAACTGCTCAAACACGCAGACCTCGCGCTTTACCAGTCCAAGGACAACGGGCGCAACAGGGTCAATTTCTTCAGCCCCGCGCTCAAGACCAGGGCCAGCCTGGAGCTGCATCTGGAGGAGGAACTGCGCAATGCCCTGCGCGAAGAGACCGGCCTGCAGGTCTACTATCAGCCTATCGTCGACATGCATACTGGCCACGTTGCCAAGCTGGAGGCACTGGTGCGCTGGAATCACCCGCAACACGGTTTGCTGGCTCCCGGGCGCTTCATCGGCATTGCCGAGGCCAACGGTCTGATCGCCGAGCTGGAGCGCCGCGCCTGTCACGACCTGCGCACACTGCGTCAGGAAGGGCTGGAACAGCTGATCATCACGGTCAACTGCTCGGCACTCACGCTGGGCCGCGACGAACTGGTCGAAGAGGTCGAGCAGGCACTGGCCGACGCCGACGTTGCACCTGGCCGACTGGAACTGGAGGTGACCGAAAATGCGTTGATGGGCAATATCAGCAATACCATTCTGATGCTCAAGCACATTCGCAGCCTGGGGGTCTCCCTGTCGATTGACGACTTCGGCACCGGCTACTCATCACTTGCCTATCTCAAGCGGCTGCCACTGGACACGCTGAAGATCGATCGATCATTCATCATTGATATTCCCCAATCCCCACAGGATATGGAAATCGTCCAGGCGATTCTCGTCATGGCTCATACCCTGCACCTGAAAGTCGTCACGGAAGGCGTGGAAACCCCGGCTCAACTTGAGTTTCTCAGCCGATTCGGCAGTGATTACGTACAAGGCTATCTGTTCAGCAAGCCTCAGCCACTGGAGCGAATCCTGCCCCTTGCCAGACAGATGAACGAGCGCGAACCGACTACCCGTTGGTCTGCCCTGCCACCACCGCACATGCACGGCCCGGACATCGACGTTTCAGAACCTGCCGATGTGTTTGCCGACCTGACCGACAATGACGAATTTGCCAGTCACAGGCCCGTTCGTACCTGACGCTACGCTTTGTAGTCACTGGTGGGCAGGTGTGGTTTTACGCTACGTCGACGCCGGGACAGTTACCTTCCAACTCACTCCAGCAAATCGTCAGGCACCTAAATGGTGCGCAAATCAATCCTGCGCTCTGTTTTGAATCAGAACCCAAGATGCCACCACTACAGCCCAGAGCGAAGGATCGGTCTCCACCAGCTCAAGCGCCTTGCTTTCCGAGACCTTTCCGACCTGTCCTTCAGCCAGCCATGCAGACACCCTCACTGCATCATTTTCGGCCACGGCCTCGGCAACTTCGATCAAATCCAGGGGCAGCTCGACCCACAACAGGGCACCCTTGGCAAAGAATGGTTGCAATTCAGTCCAGGTGATTGATGCGGTTTCGCCAAGCAGTTTGGCATAGAGGGTGCTAGGTTCTTGCGTCATGGGTTTTCACCAGAAAGAAAATCGGCGCAATGATAGCGCCGACTTTCCCATCGGCAAGCCCAGAAGCAGGTGATTTATCGCGGGAAAGTGCAGATAACCTTCATGGATCTGAAGCGATTTCAGGGCCTCAGGCGGTTTGATTCTGTAACTTTCTTTCGATTAAGCGACACGCATCGGTTTGTCCCCAAACGCCCGGCTTTCCAAGCCAACGAGTGGCACTCTAAACTGTTCCGGTACAGTTGGCGGCGTGGGAGAACCGGTGATCGAATCCGGTCCTGGAGCCTTGGCCATCAGGATTATAAAAACTACAACGCAAGAGTGGAGCATCATGACTAAGGGTACCAATAAGCTTTCAAGGCTGTTTGCCGCACTGGTTATGGCGGGGGTTGCCAGCCATTCGTTCGCAGCTGACACCATCAAGATCGGCATCGCCGGCCCCAAGACCGGCCCGGTTGCCGAATACGGCACCATGCAGTTCAACGGTGCCAAAATGGCAATCGAGCAGATCAACGCCAAAGGCGGCGTGGATGGCAAAAAGCTTGAAGCCGTCGAATACGATGACGCCTGCGATCCGAAACAGGCCGTTGCGGTCGCCAACAAGGTGGTCAACGACGGCGTGAAATACGTGGTCGGTCACCTGTGCTCCAGCTCCGCCCAGCCAGCGTCCGACGTTTACGAAGACGAAGGCATCATCATGGTGACCCCCGCTGCCACCAGCCCGGAAATCACCGCACGCGGCTACAAACTGGTATTCCGCACCATCGGTCTCGACAGCGCCCAGGGCCCGGCCGCTGGCAACTACATTGCCGACGTCGCCAAGCCGAAAATCGTTGCTGTGATTCACGACAAGCAGCAGTACGGCGAAGGTATCGCGACAGCAGTCAAGCAGACGCTGGAGAAAAAAGGCGTCAAGGTTGCTCTGTTCGAAGGTATCAACGCAGGTGACAAGGACTTCTCGTCGCTGATCGCCAAGCTCAAGCAAGCCAACGTCGACTTCGTCTACTACGGCGGCTACCACCCGGAGCTGGGTCAGATCCTGCGCCAGTCCAAGGAAAAAGGCCTGAACGCGAAGTTCATGGGCCCTGAAGGCGTGGGCAACGAGTCCATCTCGCAGATCGCCGGCGAGGCTTCGGAAGGCCTGCTGGTCACCCTGCCAAAATCCTTCGACCAGGACCCGGCCAACCAGGCGCTGACCGAAGCCTTCAAGGCCAAGAAAGAAGACCCGAGCGGCCCGTTCGTCTACCCGTCCTACTCCGCCGTTCGGGTCATTGCTGATGGCATCGCCGCCGCCAAGTCCGAAGACACCGCCAAGGTGGCTGCTGCCATCCATGCTGGCACCTTCAAGACCCCGATGGGCGAGCTGAGCTACGACGACAAAGGCGATCTGAAGAACTTCCAGTTCGTGGTTTACGAGTGGCACTTCGGCAAACCGAAGACCGAAGCCGCCAAATAAGCTGCTTGCGTTAACCCTCAAAGCCCAC
>NZ_LJQT01000277.1:5865-9805 GCF_001400515.1 Pseudomonas meliae
TCACTGCCAGCGCAGTGGGCTTTGTTTTACGAATCCAGGCCCGTACGCACATTTCGGCGACCCGAACTGCATGCACGAGGCCCCCTGAAAATCTTAAAACCGTCAACAGCGGTTCCCTGACAGCGCGACAGGCTACGCATCGACAGAATGCCACCCCGGCGCAGGTCAGAGAAATGCAGATCAGGTTTTTAGGAGCGCGGTAAATGCCCGAGTTATTCCACTACATGCAGCAGCTGGTCAATGGCCTGACCAATGCGAGTACGTATGCATTGATCGCCATCGGCTACACGATGGTGTACGGCATCATCGGAATGATCAACTTCGCCCATGGCGAGGTGTACATGATCGGTTCCTATGTAGCTTTCATGGCGCTCGCCGGTCTGGCGATGCTGGGTATTCACAGCCTGCCGTTGCTGATGATTGCCGGTTTCGCCGCAGCCATCGTCGTAACCAGTGCCTACGGATACAGCATCGAGCGTGTGGCCTACCGTCCGTTGCGCAACAGCAACCGTCTGATTCCACTGATTTCTGCAATCGGCATGTCGATCTTCCTGCAGAACTCGGTTCAGCTTTCTCAGGGCTCCGGCAACTTCGCCATCCCCAACCTGCTGCCCGGCAGCCTGTCGTTCGGGCCCGGTGGCGCTCAGGAAGTGCTGATCTCCTACATGCAGATCGTGGTCTTTGTCGTCACCCTGCTGGCGATGACCGGCCTGACCCTGTTCATCTCCCGCTCACGCATGGGCCGCGCCTGCCGCGCCTGTGCCGAGGACATGAAAATGGCCAACCTGCTGGGGATCAACACCAACAACATCATTGCCCTGACCTTCGTGGTCGGTGCTGCACTGGCTGCCGTCGCGGCGATGCTGCTGAGCATGCAGTACGGCGTGATCAACCCGAGCGCCGGCTTTCTGGTCGGCCTGAAAGCCTTCACTGCTGCCGTACTGGGCGGTATCGGTTCGATCCCGGGCGCTGTGCTCGGTGGCCTGGTACTGGGCGTCGCCGAAGCCTTCGGTGCCGACATTTTTGGTGATCAGTACAAGGACGTCGTGGCCTTCGGCCTGCTGGTTCTGGTGCTGCTGTTCCGACCGACCGGCATCCTGGGTCGTCCGGAGGTTGAGAAAGTATGAGCAAGTCTTTCAAACAGGCGCTGTTCAGCGCCGCACTGGTCTGGGCCGTGGCCTACCCGGTGTTCGGCCTGAAACTGGCCTTTTCCGGCGTCACCCTTCAAGTGCAGAACGCCAGCCCGCTGACCCTGACCATCATTGCCTTCTGTTCGGTCATGCTGTTCTTGCGCATACTGTTCGCAGAACAGATCGGCAGCATGCGCCGCGGTACCGAAAAGCCGTTGATCTCGCAGAAGACCAGCGATTTCCTGACTCAGCCGAAAACCCAACGCTGGGGTCTGGCCGCATTGATCGTGCTGGCGTTCATCTGGCCATTCTTCGGGTCGCGCGGTGCGGTGGACATCGCCACGCTGATCCTGATCTACGTCATGCTCGGCCTGGGCCTGAACATCGTGGTTGGTCTGGCCGGTCTGCTGGACCTGGGCTATGTCGGTTTCTATGCAGTCGGTGCCTACAGCTACGCCTTGCTGTCCCACTACTATGGGCTCGGCTTCTGGATCTGCCTGCCGATTGCGGGCCTGATGGCGGCGCTGTTCGGGTTCTTGCTGGGGTTCCCGGTGCTACGCCTGCGCGGTGACTATCTGGCCATCGTGACGCTGGGGTTCGGCGAGATCATCCGCATCTTCCTGCGCAACCTCACCGAGCTGACCGGTGGCCCGAACGGCATCAGCAACATCGACAAGCCGACCTTCTTCGGCCTGACGTTCGAGCGCAAGGCCGCCGAGGGCATGCAGACCTTCCACGAGTTCTTCGGCCTGCCTTACAACTCGATCAACAAGGTCGTCTTCCTTTATCTGATCGCTCTGCTGCTGGCGCTGGCGGCACTGTTCGTCATCAACCGCCTGCTGCGCATGCCGATCGGCCGGGCCTGGGAGGCGCTGCGTGAAGACGAAATCGCCTGTCGTGCGCTGGGGCTGAATCCGACCGTGATCAAGCTCTCGGCGTTCACCCTTGGCGCTGCGTTCGCCGGTTTCGCAGGCAGCTTCTTTGCCGCACGTCAGGGTCTGATCACCCCGGAATCGTTCACCTTCATCGAATCGGCAATCATCCTCGCCATCGTCGTGCTCGGTGGTATGGGCTCGCAGCTTGGCGTGATCCTGGCCGCCATCGTGATGATTCTGCTGCCTGAGCTGATGCGCGAGTTCAGCGACTACCGCATGTTGATGTTCGGCGCGCTGATGGTGCTGATGATGATCTGGCGTCCTCAAGGCTTCCTGCCCATGCAACGGCCTGAAATGAAATTGAAAACGGAGCTGCCGAAATGAGCCGCCCATTACTGCAAGCCACCGGCTTGAGCATGCGTTTTGGAGGCCTGTTGGCGGTCAATGGCGTTGCCCTGACCGTCAATCAAGGGCAGGTCGTGTCGATGATCGGCCCCAACGGCGCGGGCAAGACCACCGTTTTCAATTGCCTGACCGGTTTCTACCGGCCAAGCGCAGGCACTATTCTGCTGGACGGTGAGCCGATCCAGGGCCTGGCTGGCCATCAGATCGCGCGCAAGGGCGTGGTGCGTACGTTCCAGAACGTGCGCCTGTTCAAGGAAATGACCGCTGTAGAGAACCTGCTGGTTGCCCAGCATCGGCATTTGAATACCAACTTCCTGGCCGGTTTGTTCAAAACCCCGGCGTTCCGTCGCAGCGAACGCGAAGCCATGGATTACGCCGAGCACTGGCTGGAAGCCGTCAACCTCAAGGAATTCGCTAACCGCCCTGCCGGTACACTGGCCTACGGGCAGCAACGCCGTCTGGAAATCGCCCGCTGCATGATGACGCGCCCGCGCATTCTGATGCTCGACGAACCGGCAGCCGGGCTGAACCCCAGAGAAACCGACGACCTGAAAGCCCTGATCGGCGTGTTGCGCAGCGAGCACAACGCTACGGTCCTGTTGATCGAGCACGACATGAAACTGGTGATGAGCATTTCCGACCACATTGTGGTGATCAATCAGGGCACGCCTCTGGCAGACGGAACGCCGGAACAGATTCGTGACAATCCTGATGTGATCAAAGCCTATCTGGGGGAAGCGTAAATGCTGCAGTTCGAGAACGTTTCCACTTTCTACGGCAAGATCCAGGCGCTGCACAGCGTCAACGTGGAAGTGCGTCAGGGCGAAATCGTCACCCTGATCGGCGCCAACGGCGCAGGCAAGTCCACGCTGCTGATGACCCTGTGCGGCTCACCACGCGCGCACAGCGGCAGTATTCGCTACATGGGCGAAGAACTGGTCGGGCTGGAGTCGTCGATCATCATGCGCAAGAGTATCGCCGTAGTACCGGAAGGCCGTCGCGTGTTTGCGCGTCTGACCGTTGAAGAGAACCTGGCGATGGGCGGTTTCTTCACGGAAAAGGCTGATTATCAGGAGCAGATGGACAAGGTCCTGCAGCTCTTTCCGCGCCTCAAGGAGCGCTTCAATCAGCGCGGCGGCACCATGTCCGGTGGCGAGCAACAGATGCTGGCCATCGGTCGCGCGCTGATGAGCAAGCCCAAGCTGCTGTTGCTCGACGAGCCTTCGCTGGGCTTGGCTCCGATCATCATCCAGCAGATTTTCGAGATCGTTGAACAGTTGCGTCGCGATGGTGTGACGGTGTTTCTGGTCGAACAGAACGCCAATCAGGCGCTGAAAGTCGCCGACCGCGCTTATGTACTGGAAAACGGTCGTGTGGTGATGCAAGGCACCGGCGAAGAACTGCTGGTCGATCCGAAAGTGCGGGATGCGTATCTGGGCGGGTAAGCGCTGCGAAGCGCATTAACGTTCAGAACCAGGATGGGCCACGATGATTCTCATTACCACGCTCTGCGTGGTAATGCCTTTCGTG
>NZ_LJQT01000277.1:9811-32137 GCF_001400515.1 Pseudomonas meliae
ATCCGCGTCACACTGCGGCGCAGGTCCGGCCGTTCCCCCTTGTGATGCACCTCCAGTCTGAGTAACGTGGCGACACTTGTCTGGAGACCACACCATGTTTGCTGCCCGTTCCGTCCTCGTATTTGCCCTTCTGCCACTGTTCGCCGGGTGCCAACTGCTCGGCAAACAGACCGAGGAACCCAAGGTTTCCACTGCAGGCATGCTCCGTATGCAGGGCGACCTGACGGGCAGCAATGGCCAGTTGCTGTTCAAACCGTGCAACGAGCAGCGGCGCTATGTGGTCAAGGATCGCGGCAATACCGGCATCTTGCAGGAAGCTGCTTCACTGGCAGACAGCAAGGGCACGGTATTCGCCGATCTGCGCGGTAACTTTGCTGCGAGCAAAGCGGCCAACAGCGATGGTCAGCTGGACCTGCATCAGCTGTACCGCGTCGAGCGTCCCGGCCAGGCCTGTGAAGACGCCAATTTCAAACGTCTGACCTTGCACGTCAATGGCAATAAACCCGCCTGGAACGTCAACGTCAGTGGCAAGGGCATGGTGCTGGAGCGCGAAGGTCTTGCACCGCTTGCCTTGCCTTACGTGGAAGAGAAACTGTCCGACGGCAGCTTCAGCGTCAGCAGCGAAGCCAACAACCAGCGCATCGAGATCTGGGTGGCGCCACAACGCTGCGTTGACAGCGTCAATGGCTCGGTACAACACCTGACGGCCGAACTGCGTATCAACGGCCAGGCCCAGCGTGGCTGCGGTTATTATGGCGGTTCGCGCGACGAGTGATCAGGCAGGCTCGCCGCCAAAGGGGTTCAGCGCTTATAATCGCCGGTCTTGTAGTGCTGTCGGGCTGAACCTGCGGCCCGAAAACTGGACCCCTTAATGTTACGAATCACCGAACTCAAGCTGCCGATCGATCACCCGGAAGAAGACCTGCGCGTTGCACTCCTGCAGCGCCTGGGCATCGACAGCAGCGAACTGCTGGACTTTACCCTCTTCAAACGCAGTTACGACGCGCGCAAAAAGTCATCTGAGCTGTGCTTCATCTACACCATCGACTTTCAGGTCAGTGATGAACAGGCACTGCTGCGCAAACTGGGCGATGACCGCCACGTCGGCCCGGCACCTGATGTCAGCTATAAAGTGGTCGGTCATGCTCCCGAGGGGCTGACAGAGCGCCCGATCGTCGTGGGTTTCGGCCCATGCGGTATCTTTGCCGGGCTGCTGCTGGCGCAGATGGGCTTCAAGCCGATCATCCTTGAGCGTGGTACCGAGGTGCGCCAGCGCACCAAGGATACCTGGGCGCTGTGGCGCAAAAACGTGCTCAACCCCGAGTCCAACGTGCAGTTCGGTGAAGGCGGTGCCGGGATCTTTTCTGACGGCAAGCTTTACAGCCAGATCAAGGACCCGAAGTTTATTGGCCGCAAGGTGCTGCACGAGTTCGTGAAAGCCGGTGCACCGGAAGAAATCCTCTACGTCAGCAAGCCGCATATCGGCACGTTCCGCCTGACCGGCGTGGTCGAGAACATGCGCCATCAGATAGAAGCGCTGGGCGGCGAAGTGCGCTTTCAGCAGCGTGTGACCGACCTGATGATCGAGGACGGCCAATTGCTGGGCGTCCAGCTCGACAGTGGCGAGCAGATCGAATCCCGGCACGTCATTCTGGCGCTGGGCCACAGTGCCCGCGACACCTTCCGCATGCTGCATGGCCGTGGCGTGTTCATGGAAGCCAAGCCGTTTTCGGTGGGTTTCCGTATCGAGCACCCGCAGTCGCTGATCGACCGCGCGCGGCTGGGCAAATACGCCGGGCACCCGAAGCTGGGCGCAGCTGACTACAAACTGGTGCACCACGCCAGCAACGGTCGCTCGGTCTACAGTTTCTGCATGTGCCCTGGTGGCACTGTCGTAGCCGCCACTTCAGAGCCGGGGCGCGTGGTCACCAATGGCATGAGCCAGTATTCGCGCAATGAGCGTAATGCCAACTCGGGCATTGTGGTCGGTATTTCTCCGGAACAGGATTTCCCCGGCAGCCCGCTGGCCGGTATCGAGTTGCAGGAACGCCTGGAGTCTCATGCGTATCTGCTCGGCGGCAGCAGTTATGAAGCGCCGGCGCAGTTGGTCGGCGACTTTATCGCTGGCAGGGCCTCGACAGCACTGGGCAGCGTTGAGCCCTCATACAAGCCGGGCGTGAAACTGGTGGACCTGGCCGACGCCCTGCCCGCCTTTGCCATTGAAGCCATTCGTGAAGCATTGCCTGCGTTCGACAAGCAGATCAAAGGCTTCTCGCTGCACGATGCGGTGCTGACCGGCATCGAAACCCGTACCTCGGCCCCGCTGCGCATTACCCGCAGACCCACCCTGCAAAGCCTGAACACCAAAGGCCTTTACCCGGCCGGTGAAGGCGCTGGCTATGCGGGCGGGATTCTCTCGGCTGGCGTAGACGGCATTCGGGTTGCCGAAGCATTGGTGCGGGACATGCTGGGGATTGAGGGCTGACCTCAGAATGACCATCGTTATACATAAGTCTTGTGGGAGCGAGCTTGCTCGCGAAGAGGCCGCGCCCCCCCCAAGAAATAGGGCGTTCGATACATCGTCTTCGTGAGCATTGGCACGATGTTCACGCCTGGCAATAAAAAACCCCGAGCATTGCGGCTCGGGGTTTTGCTGTGCGGTGCTGCAAATCAGTGAGTGACGCGGCTCGTGCCGTTGACACTCATGATGCGTACGCGCTCGCCGACACGGAAAATCTCGTTTTCCTGAACCTGCTGCACATAGGCACGCATGCTGCCGTCATCTTCACGCACGGTGATTTCAACACCCTGCGTACGGGTCAGGCCTTCTTCGGTCGCTGAACCCAGCAGACCACCGGCCACCGCGCCGATTACCGCAGCCACGATGCTGCCGCGACCGCCACCGATAGCGCTGCCACCTACGCCGCCGACGACCGCGCCCGCAGCCCCGCCAATCGGAGTCTTGGTGCCTTCGATTTTAACCGGACGCAAGGATTCGATAGTGCCCATACGGACGGTCTGTACGGTCCTGGCCTCATCGCGGGAATAGGAATCACCGGTCAGGTTTGAGGCACAGCCGCCCAGCATCAATGCCATGGCAGTGAACGAAGCAACCAGAAGAGCGGACTTGCGCATAAGGGAATCTCCAGAGGAATCAGTGGCCATTAGACTACCTGACAAAGGTGCTGTCACGGCCCCGATCCTGCAATTTAAGTTCATTCAGGCGGCATACAGCGGCCCACCTGCATAACGCTCAGACGATGGCCAGGACGAATAATTCAATCAGGGCGCAAGGCGCTCGCGCGTCCACCTGCCGTCTACCGAACGATAGTTCAAACGGTCGTGAAGTCGACTGGAGCGACCCTGCCAAAACTCGATTCGCTCAGGCAAAAGGCGGTAGCCCCCCCAGTGCTCGGGGCAGTGTGGCTGGGTGTCTGCGAAGCGTTGTTCCGTCTGTCTGATCAGACCTTCCAGCTCGTCACGATCTGCGATCACGCGACTTTGGGGTGAGGCCCAAGCCCCCAAACGGCTGCCCAGAGGACGCACCTGGTAATAAGCATCGGACTCCTGCGCGCTGACTTTCTCGACCGGGCCTTCGATACGCACCTGACGCTCCAGCGTTGGCCAGAAGAACGTCATGGCCGCGAATGGACGTGCAGCCAGTTGCTGGCCCTTGGCGCTTTCGTAGTTAGTGAAGAACGTGAAACCCTGCGTGTCCAGCCCCTTGAGCAGCAAGACACGGCAATGCGGACGTCCTTGCTCATCAACCGTTGCCAGGGTCATGGCATTGGCCTCGACAGGTGGTTGTTCGGTCTTTACAGCGTCGTCAAACCAGGTATGGAAGAGCGCGAAGGGCTCGTCCGGTGATTGCGCTTCGGTCAACCCGTCGCGGGTGTAATCACGGCGCATGTCGGCCAGGGTCTGAGTCATGGTTTCATTCCTGCGCAGATATCATGAACGTTAGCTAACTCTCGTTACGAGGCTCGGCGCTCGCCGTTATCACACATTCGTTTTTGATTCTGGCCGAAGGCCGTGGGAGCGAACCTGTTCGCGAAGACGGTGATTCAGACGATACGTTTCGGAGACTGTACCGGCCTTTTCGCGAACAAGTTCGCTCCCACGCCCTCCGGGCAGAAGCCTGAAAGCCTTGTTTTTCAGGCTATTCAGGACTTGTGCACAACGCAAAGCGCGGAGCGTGGAGCGTGGAGACGAAAGTCGTGAGGTAACCAGGCCTCAGTTACTGGCCTGGCTGTCATCTTTCTTGGCGGGCGCCTTGGCCGGGGCCTTGGTCGCTGCCGGTTTTTTAGCTGCTGCGGTGGTCTTGGCAGGCGCGGCCTTTTTGGCAGTGCTGGCCTTGGCCGGCGCTTTCTTGGCCGTGTCTTTCTTCGCCACGGCGGCTTTCTTGGCAGGCGCGGCAGCAGGTGCTGGCGCTACTGGCTTGACGTCCTGGGTGGCAACCATGACTGGAGCAACCGGCGGCAACGCATAACGGGCCATCAGCGCGCGCATGGTGTCCTGCGGCGTCATGAGGATTTCAACACGACGGTTGAGTGCACGGCCTTGCAGGCTGTCGTTGGCGGCACGTGGCATCACGGCACCCATCCCACGCTGGCTCAGACGATTACGCTCCAGGCCACTGAGACGGAAAATCGCGGCAACAGACTGCGCGCGTTCCTGGCTGATCTTCTGGTTGGCTTCGGTAGGCCCCGATGTGTCGGCATGACCGAGAATCAGCACGGCAGTTTTCTGATCGCCTTCGACCACCTTGGCCAGTCGCGTGATCGGGCCCAGCGTGTTGGGCAGCAGCATCGCAGGACGGTCAGGGTTGAACGAGCTGTCGACCGGTGCAGTGATTGCCAGCAGGTCTTCGCGACGCTCCAGCTGGAACGGGCTGTCCTTGATTGCAGCGCGCAGACGCGGCTCGTACTCGTCCAGCCAGGCCTGGGTCACTTTCGGATCAGGCATCGGCAGCGCTTTAGGCTCGTCCTTCTTGCCCTCGCTACCGAACGGCCACCACCACTTGCTGTCGGTTTCCGACTTGGCTACCAAGGCAGGCGCAGCCGGCTTGTCGGCAGGCTTGTCGGCCACGGCATCAGGTTTGACCTGCGCGTTATCTTTCGAGCCGAACGGCCAGTACCAAGGCGCGCTGTTTTCAGCGCCAGCCGCAGGTGCTGCCGGTGCTGCAGCGGCCTTGGCGACCGGAGCAGGTGCCGGGCTTGGTGCCGGAGCCTTTGCAGCAGTACCTGCATCAGCAGACTCGCTGCCTGAACCGAACTGCCACCAATGGCCTCCGGTTGCAGCAGAGTCGGATTGAGGGGTTTGAGCACAGCCGGTAACGGCGATACACAGGGCGAGAACGAGGCTTTTATTAGACGACATGGATAACCCGCAACGGTTTTGATCAGACAGAAGGACGTGACTACGCCGGTATAACATGCATAAAGATGCAGTTGGAAAAAGAAACCGTCGTACGGTTCCTGTTACAGCCATTTAACTGACAGTCGGTATGAAACAAGCACTTATGGCCGATACTTACTGCAAACACTCACGCAGGATCCCGACCAGTTTCTGCGCACGTGGGTCCATCAGAATGTACGGACCCAAGGTGTTGGTGACGAAGCCAAAAGCAACCTCGTAATCAGGATCGGCGAACCCGACCGAACCGCCTGCCCCGGGATGGCCAAACGCCTTGGGGCCAAGACCATAGGTCGCGTTGGCAACGGTCGGTTGGTCAAGCATGCAGCCCAGGCCCAGACGGGTCGAGGTCAGCAGAGTCCTGTCCTGACCGAGGCTGTGCTCACGGGTCAGCTCGTTGAGCATGTCTGCTTCAAGCAGGCTGCCATCCAGCAAACCGTTATAGAAACCGGCAAGACTGCGCGCATTGCCGTGGCCGTTGGCCGCTGGCTGCTGCATGCGGCGCCACTCCGGCTTGTTGGTGCTGGTCATGATCGACGGCGGGTTGGTGAACGCCTTGGCAGTGATGGAGGCGGGCTCACGCATCGTCGCCTGCAACACGCGCTGGGCAGCGTCGTCACCGGCATTGCCTTTGCCGCGCGCGATATGGGCGACACGATGAAACTGGTCATCCGCCAGGCCCACATTAAAATCCAGCCCCAGCGGGCGAGAAATACGCGCGGCAATGGATTCCCCCGGGCCTCGACTATCGGCACGACGCAGCACCTCGCCTACCAGCCAGCCATAGGTGATTGCCGCATAACCGTGACCCTGCCCCGGCGTCCACCAAGGTTCTTCGGCCGCCAGCGCCGCCGTCATGGTGTCCCACTGGTAAAGCGCTTCGGCAGGCAATTGCTCGCGCAGCGCAGGCAAACCGGCCTGATGGCAGAGCAGCTGACGCGAAGTGATCGATGCCTTGCCCGCCGCGGCGAATTCGGGCCAGAGCCTGGCGACGGGTTCGTCCAGCTTCAACTTGCCTTCTTCAACCAGCTGCAATACCGCCACGCTGGTAAAGGTCTTGGTGCAGGAGAACAGGTTGAGAATGGTGTCGGTGTGCCACGCCTCGGCACCGTCCTTGTCGGCCGTGCCCGCCCACAGATCGATGACGGTCTGGCCGCCGACCTGAATGCACAAGGCAGCGCCGCGCTCCTGAGGGTCGTCAAAGAGCGCCGCAAAGGCTTCACGTACTGCTTCGAATTGAAGTTCGTAATGACCCTGGATCTGCAACGGCTGACTCCTGACTAACGGTACTGGGCCTGATGACAGGCCGAATGGGCGCATATTGTTCCAGCGATCGGGCGCTTTGGGAACAGACCCGAGTCAACCGACAGCTGTTATTCAGGAAATCTCGCGGCGAAACGGCGGCAATGCGTTGAGAATCGCCTTGCCGTAACGCTGGGTGACGACACGTCGGTCCAGCAACGTGATAGTGCCGCGGTCTTCCTCGGTACGCAGCAGGCGGCCGCAGGCCTGCACCAGACGCAACGAGGCATCGGGCACGGCGATTTCCATGAACGGGTTGCCACCACGCGCTTCGATCCACTCGGCCAGCGCAGCCTCGACCGGGTCGTCGGGCACCGCGAACGGAATCTTGGCGATGACCACGTGTTCGCAGTACGCACCGGGCAAGTCCACACCCTCGGCGAAGCTGGCCAGCCCGAACAGTACGCTGGACTCGCCGCTGTCGACCCGCGCCTTATGCTTGTTGAGGGTTTCCTGCTTGGACAGGTTGCCCTGGATGAACACCTGCTTGCGCCAGTCACGGTCCAGGCCGTCGAAAACGTCCTGCATCTGCTTGCGCGACGAATACAGCACCAGCGTGCCTCGCGAACCTTCCACCAGCCCGGGCAGGTCGCGAATGATCGCTGCGGTATGGGCCACCGAGTCACGCGGGTCGGCCTTGAGGTCCGGCACGCGCAGCACACCAGCGTCGGCGTGATGGAACGGGCTTGGCACCACGGCGGTCACCGCTCCTTTGGGCAGGCCGGCACGCATGCGGTAACGATCAAACTTGCCCAACGCGGTCAGGGTCGCTGAAGTCACCAGCGCCCCGTAGGCGATGTTCCACAGGTTGCGACGCAGCATTTCCGCCGCCAGGATCGGGCTGGCATTGACCTCGATATCGAACATTGCACCGCTGTCGGCCAGGGTCAGCCAGCGCGCCATGGGCGGGCTGTCTTCCGGGTCTTCGGCGGTAAAGGCGGTCCACAGCTCCCAGTTACCGTGGGCGCGGGCCAGCAGGCTGCCGAACAGCGGGTACCACTCTTCAGCCTGATGGCTGGCGATACCGATGTTGACTTCGCCATCCATGCCTTCCTTGAGCAGCTCGGTAAGGCGTGTAAACAGATCGTCCAGGCGCGCAAAGCCCTTCTTGAGCTCGATGCCCATCTCGCGGATGTGCTCAGGGATCACGCCGCCGACAAAGCGGTGACGGGGCCTCTCGCGACCCTGCATGTCTTCACCGGCGCGGAAATCTGCCAGTTGCTCGCAGGCACCGAACATGAACTGCTGATGCCCCTTGATCTCGCGGGCCAGTTCCGGCACCTGCTCGATCAGCTTGCCCAGATCGCCGGGCAGTGGGTGTTGGGCCAGCAGCTTGGCGAGGTTCTTGGCTGTCTGTTCAAGCCAGTCAGCGGTGGATTTCAGTCGGGTGTAATGAGCGAAGTGGCCGATGGCCTTGTCGGGCAGGTGATGGCCTTCGTCGAACACGTACAGCGTGTCACGCGGGTCGGGCAGCACGGCGCCGCCGCCCAGCGCGAGGTCAGCCAGCACCATGTCATGGTTGGTGACAATCACGTCAACCTTACCCATGCCTTCGCGCGCCTTATAGAAAGCGCACTGCTGAAAGTTCGGGCAATGCCGGTTGGTGCACTGGCTGTGATCGGTGGTCAGCCGCGCCCAGTCCTGATCGGCGAGTTCCTGAGGCCAGCTGTCGCGATCACCGTCCCACTTATTGCCCGCCAGCTTCTGCAGCATGCTGGTGAACAGCTTCTGACTGGCTTCATCGACCTCGATCTTGAAGCCTTCTTCCTCGAAAAGCTGCGCAGTCGCGTTGGTCGCGTCGCTCTCCTGCAGCAACGCGTCGAGTTTCGACAGGCACATGTAACGGCCGCGGCCCTTGGCAAGCGCGAAGGTAAAATTCAGACCGCTGTTGCGCATCAGGTCCGGCAGGTCCTTGTAGACGATCTGCTCCTGCAAGGCGACGGTCGCGGTGGCGATTACCAGCCGCTTGCCTGCCGCCTTGGCGGTGGGAATCGAGGCGATGGCATAGGCCACGGTCTTACCGGTGCCCGTCCCGGCCTCGACGGCCACTACCGCAGGATCGCCCGAACGACGGCCCTCTTCATCGGTGTCAATGTCCCCCAGCACCTTGGCAACTTCAGCGATCATCAATCGCTGGCCATAGCGTGGCTTGAGGCTCTTGGCTTCGAGGAAACGCGAGTAAGCGCCCTGGATCTGGGTTTTGAGTTCGGTACTGATCATTGGCTTCGGTTCGGGGGCACGGCTAAAAAGGCTGGATAAATTTTCAGTAGTTCTGAGTGGGCGCTATCATAGCGCGCTAAATCCATCCGCGCAGAACGGAGTGTCCGATGACCGCTTTTTCTACTGTTTATACGCTGCATCTGCTGGTTGCCCTGGTGTGGGTTGGCGGGATGTTTTTCGCCTGGATGGTCTTGCGTCCAGCAGTCATTGCAGCACTTGAAGGCCCTTCTCGCTTGAAAGTGTGGGTCCAGGTGTTTCCACGCTTCTTCGTCTGGGTCTGGGCAGCCGTGGTGCTGCTGCCGATTACCGGCATCGGCATGATCCAGCTGAACTTCACCGGCTTTGGAACTGCGCCGCGCTATGTGCAGATCATGATGGGCCTGTACGTGGTGATGGTTGCGCTGTTCCTGCGTATCCATTCATTGCAGTTGCCGGAGTTGCGTCGCGCCGTGGACGCCGAACAATGGGCCGAAGGCGCAGCAGCACTCGGTCACATTCGCCGGCTGGTCGGAATCAACCTGATTATCGGCCTGGCAGTGGTGATATTGGCAGCCGCCCGTCCGGGCCTTTGAGGCAAAACGGAACATCGCGGGGCACTGGCGGTGACACCGCGCACAGCTTGCGGGCAGTTTCCTGCCCGATCGGTCATCTTCTGTGCCCGATATCCAAGCCATTCAACATCTTGAAACACTTTGGCATGGGCTGTGCAAACGTTTGCGATCAGCAGTACGCGCCCACGAAAAGGAGCTTCAATGCCACAGCCGCCATTCACTCGATCCGCAACGCCCTCAAGATTCCTCATGCCTCTGTTGTTCGCCGCCGCTGCGGCGTTGCCATGCACCAGCGTCCTGGCACAGCCCGCCGCCGAAGACTCGGCTCAAGGCGAAGCACTCAGCCCGCCCGCCTCGCCCAAGGAAGGCAAAGGCGCGTACTTTTCAGACTGGTTCAACCAGGACCTGACGCTGATCGGCAGCAAGGACATCAGCTTCGGCCCCAAGCCCAACGATGACATTTATCTGGAGTATGAGTACTTCGGCCGCAAGGGGCCGTTTGAGCTCTATGGCTATGTCGACGTACCGAAGATTCTCGGCATCGGCAATGATAATGACAAAGGCGTCTGGGACCATGGCTCGCCATTGTTCATGGAGCATGAGCCACGTATCTCCATCGACTACCTCGCCGGGCGCAGTCTGGCCGTCGGGCCGTTCAAGGAATGGTACGTCGCCTTCGACTGGATCTACGACCACGGCAGCAACTCGGCCAACCGTGCCAACACCCTGTACAGCGGCCTTGGCACTGACATCGACACCCACTCGCGGGTCAATCTGTCGGCCAACTTCTATGGCCGCTACCAGTGGGAGAACTACGGTGCCAGCAACGAATATTCGTGGGATGGCTATCGCGCCCAGCTCAAATACATCGTACCGATCAGCAAATTCGACAACGGCGCTTCGCTGACGTACATCGGCTTCACCAACTTCGATTTCGGTTCGGACCTCAAGAACGATCCGGCACGCACTGGCAACTCCACAGTCGCCACCAACGTGCTGCTTTACGCCTTCACGCACCTGCGCTTCACCCTGGTGGGTCGTTACTTCCACAACGGCGGCAACTGGCAGGACGGCAGCGAGCTGAACTTCGGCGAAGGCAACTTCCGTGCGCGCTCCGACGGCTGGGGATATTACGCAGGCGTGGGTTACCAGTTCTGAAACTGATTATGACGACAGGAGTTTTCATGAAACACATCACCCGCAACACACTTGGCGCCACACTGGCCCTGCTTAGCCCTGCCCTCTGGGCAGCCACCGCGCCGGTTAAGCCAGTCACGCCCAAGGTCATGCTGGTCGCCATGTTTGCGCCCGAAGCGCAGAACTGGATCGACCGGCTGCATCTGACCAAGGAGATCCAGGTGCCCGGCCTTGCCGCCGAGTATCCGGCCATCCGCTGCAACGCTCAGGACGTCTGCCTGATGGTCACCGGCATGGGTCAGACCAATGCCGCAGCATCGACTTTGGCCCTGGCCCTGTCGTCGCAATTCGATCTGCGCAAGACCTACTTCATCGTTGCTGGCATTGCCGGCATCAACCCGCACCACGGCACGCTCGGCACCACTGCGTGGGCGCATTATCTGGTGGAGTTCGGCACGCAGTGGGAAATCGATTCGCGCGACGTGCCCAAGGACTGGCCGACCGGTTACCTGGGTATCAACACCAAAGGTCCGAACGAAAAGCCGCCTCTGGACTACAAGACTGAAGTCTTCGAGCTGAACCCCAAACTTCAGGCCAAGGCCTTCGCCCTGTCGCAAAAAGTGACGCTCAGCGAGAGCAAGGAATCTGCCGCCTGGCGTGTCAAATACCCTTACGCCCCGGCCAATCAGCCGCCGCAGGTGACGCAGTGCGATACGCTGGCGGGCAACACGTGGTTTTCCGGAACGCGTCTGAGTGAGCGGGCGGAAGTCTGGACCAAGCTGCTGACCGACGGCAAAGGCGTGTATTGCACCACCCAGCAGGAGGACAACTCGACGTACGAAGCCCTGTTACGCGCCAGCAAGGCAGGCAAGGTAGACGTCAATCGACTGGCCGTGGTGCGCGCAGGTTCCGATTTCGACCGTCCGTATCCGGGTTACAGCGAGGTGGACAACCTGCTCAAGTACGCCGATCAGGGCGCCTTCGTACCAGCACTGGAAAACCTGTACCGCACTGGTAACCCGCTGGTGCAGGCAATTGTCGGTGACTGGAAGAACTGGGAAAAAGGCGTGCCGCAGTAAGCGCGCTGCCATAATGACTGCCCGGATCATGGCCTTGCGCCTGATCCCGGGCAGTCTCTAGAAGGACGACAGCTGGTGAAGGTTACAGGCGCTGCAGAATCAAACTGCCTGCTGGCCCTGCAACGCCTGGCAGGCCAGGTTCGCCCGGTCTGCCAGGCTTGCCGCCATCCGCGCGGTAGACGATGCAGCCCTTCGAAGCGCCGCCCTTGCCTGCCTTGCCGCCTTCACCGCCCTTACCTGCCGCGCCACCCGCAACATTCACCTTGATACGCTCGGCCGGAAAGCTTTGTGGCAGCTCGAGACGAACCTGCGCACCTGCTGCGCCGTCGTGGCCGTTGCCGCCACTATCGCCGTTGTAACCACGCCCAGCCTGGCCCCAGGTACAGCCCGGCTCTTCGCCCGTGCCGCCATCGAGCCCGGCGTAGCCTGGGCTGCCCGCGCCGCCGCGTGCATCGATCGACAGTTGTTCGGCATTCAGGCTCTGTAGACGCAGGGTCAGGTTGCGCCCCGGCAGTGCCGGCTTCTCGAAGGTACCCGGAGCGCCTCGCGCAGTGATCTGGCTGCCGGTGCCGAATTCACCATGCACCACGACGAGGTTGAACGCCTGTACACCGGGGACGATGGCAATCCGCGCTTCGTGCCCTAGCACCAGTTCGCCGATCTTCACGTCATCGATACCGACCGGTATCAGCAGGGTGCCGTAGTCGGCCACTTCAAGGCGCTCGACCTGCAGAACGCTGCTGTTGCCAGGCAGACGCATGAGCGAGTGTGGCGCAACGATAATCGCCTGAGCCATGGCCAGAGGGCTGAACAGTGCTGCCAACAGAACGAGCTTACGCATGAGAGTGCCCTGTAGTCGAACGGCCGATGGATTGAACGTGAAAGATGCCGAACAGAATGATTTTGCCCCGGTCGCGCCAGGGATGCCTGCGACCGCGCAGGCTGCCGTTGAACAGGATCAGTTCGAGCAAGTGAGTCAAAAACAGTACGGCACCCGCCATGTCGATCATCACGCCAAACGGGCTGGGCGCTTCAATGACCGCATTGGCCAGGACTACCAGCCAGAAGCCCAGCATCAAGATTTTTCCCAGCCCCCAAAACACCTTCATCGCCTGCCCCCCTTGTCATGATCCGTTACGAAAGCGCAGTCTGCGCGCGCTTTTCGTCGCCGCACAGTAGACGTGCTGTACGCCGAATATGCCAGCAGTGTATTGAAAAAGATCAAGCATAGATCGTTGTCTTCAGTCTGTGGGCGTTCGCCTGATACTGACGGCTGTTCAGAGCGGGTCCGGCAGGCTAGTCTTGTCAGTCAACCAGAGGACTTTCGATGACCGTCGGCTACTCCACCCGCACGCCGCAGCAAGCGCTGGCTGCCCTGCTCGACCGTTACGCCCCCCAGCGTCTGCTGTTGATCGGCGCTCAGGCGTTCCCTGCGTTGCAAGCCTTTCAGGAAGCACACCCGCAGACCGAGGTGGCGCTGGCCGAACCCGGCCCCCTGCCCGCAAATCTGGCGGCGCAACGTTTCGACCTGGCGCTGGTGGTCGATTGCCTGGAGCACATCCCCAAGCGCACCGGTCTGGAGCTGCTGGGCGGTATCCGCAACCTTAACGCCAGCCGCATTGCGGTGCTGGCCGACTTGCAGGCCTGCGGCTGGCAGGAGACCGACTTTTTCTCGCTGGCCCTGCAATCCAGCGAACGCTTCACCCGCGACGAACAAGTGCTGAACCTGTTCACCTACGACTTGCGCGAATACAAACAGGTGCCCGACTGGCTGAACGCGAAGTATTGGGCCAACCCGGAGAATTTTGGAAAGTATTGGTGGTGACCTATGAGTAGTGCTATTTGCCCGTGCGGCAGCGGCGATCTGTTGCTGGCCTGCTGCGGTCGCTATCACGCAGGTCAGCCTGCGCCCTGCGCGGAAAAGCTGATGCGCTCGCGCTACAGCGCCTACGTGCTGGGGCTGACTGATTATCTGGTCCAGACAACGTTGCCTGTTCAGCAAAGCGGGTTGAACCGTGAAGCCATCGCCCAGTGGAGCGCGCAGAGCACATGGCTGGGTCTGGAGGTAGAAAGTTCTGAGGTATTCGGCGGCAAGCCCGAGCATGCGTTTGTGACCTTCACTGCCCGCTGGCACGACGGTAACGGTGAACACAGCCACAAGGAACGCTCGTCGTTCGTGCAGAATCAGGGCCGCTGGTATTTCATCGATTCCACGGTCCCGCTCAAGGCCGGCCGCAATGACGCGTGTCCGTGTGGCAGCGAACAGAAATTCAAGAAATGCTGCTCGCCTTACGTGGTTTGAGATAGTCGAGATGATCGTTCCGCACGCTCCAGCGTGGGAGTGCCGTGGGTGACGCTCCGCGTCACAAATCTGCGCCTTGACGCATCCTCCAGAACCCTCGCATTCAGGCGCTTTTCAGCTTGCCGTTTGCCGGCGAAAACCTGCCGATTATTTTTATTGATTGATCGTTCAATAAAAAATCTTTAGACTGGCCTCACCGTTTTGGTACAACGATCATTGCAGACACCCGGGAGAATCGCGCCAATGCCCAAGGTCGGAATGCAACCCATCCGCCGCCAACAACTGATCCAGGCCACGCTTACTGCGGTCGATCAGGTCGGTATGGGCGACGCCAGCATTGCTCTGATCGCACGACTGGCGGGCGTGTCTAACGGCATCATCAGTCACTATTTTCAGGACAAGAACGGCCTGATCGCCGCCACGATGCGGCATCTGATGAACGCCTTGATCCAGAACGTCCGCGAACGTCGGCAGGCGCTGACCGAAGACAGCCCAAGGGCTCATCTGCAAGTGATCATCGAAGGTAACTTCGACGCCAGTCAGGTCAGCGGCCCGGCCATGAAAACCTGGCTGGCCTTCTGGGCGACCAGCATGCATCACCCTTCGCTGCACCGATTGCAGCGTATCAACGACCACCGTTTGTATTCGAACCTGTGCTGTCAGTTCCGCCGTACCTTGCCACTGGAACAGGCACGCAGCGCCGCCCGCGGGCTTGCTGCCCTGATAGATGGGCTGTGGCTGAGAGGCGCGCTGTCAGGCGATGCATTCGACACCGAGCAAGCGCAACGGATCGCTTACGAGTACATGGATTTCCAATTGGCGAAATCGGCGAGCTGAGGCTTTCGAAGCCCCTTACCGAACGACTGTAAAAGCCTGTTGCCGAACGAACCCGGCACACTGAAATCAGTCATCGCCCCCCACTGAATTTGCGAGGACTTTATGGCCCGTTTTGAACTGCAGAAACTTTACATCGATGGCGGTTACGTCGATGCCAGCAACACTGAAACCTTCGATGCCATCAACCCGGCGAACGGCGAAGTACTGGCGCAGATCCAGCGCGCCGGCAAGGAAGACGTCGAGCGCGCAGTCGTTGCTGCTGAAAAAGGCCAGAAGATCTGGGCTGCCATGACCGCCGTCGAGCGTTCGCGCATCCTGCGCCGTGCTGTCGACATCCTGCGTGAGCGCAACGATGAGCTGGCCGCGCTGGAAACGCTGGACACCGGTAAAGCCATTTCCGAAACCCGCTACGTGGATATCGTGACCGGTGCCGACGTGCTGGAATACTACGCCGGTCTTGTACCCGCCATCGAAGGTGAGCAGATTCCGCTGCGCGACTCTTCATTCGTGTACACCCGCCGCGAGCCGCTGGGTGTGGTGGCCGGTATCGGCGCCTGGAACTACCCGATCCAGATCGCACTGTGGAAATCCGCACCGGCGCTGGCTGCGGGCAACGCGATGATCTTCAAACCAAGTGAAGTCACCTCGCTGACCACTCTGAAACTGGCAGAAATCTACACCGAAGCTGGCGTGCCAAATGGCGTGTTCAATGTGCTGACCGGTAGCGGTCGCGAAGTCGGCACCTGGATCACCGAGCACCCGCGCATCGAGAAAGTCTCGTTCACCGGCGGCACCGACACCGGCAAGAAAGTCATGGCCAGCGCCTCGAGCTCGTCACTCAAGGAAGTGACCATGGAGCTGGGCGGCAAATCACCGCTGATCGTGTTTGACGACGCTGATCTGGACCGTGCTGCCGACATCGCAATAATGGCCAATTTCTATAGCTCCGGCCAGGTCTGCACCAACGGTACGCGTGTGTTTGTACCGAACGCGTTGAAAGCCGAGTTCGAAGCGAAAATCCTCGAGCGTGTGAAGCGTATTCGCGCCGGTAACCCGGAAGACGAAAACATCAACTTCGGCCCGCTGGTCAGCTTCGAGCATATGGAAAGCGTGCTGGGCTACATCGCCAAGGGCAAAGAGCAGGGCGCACGCCTGTTGTGCGGCGGTGATCGTCTGACCGGTGGTGTGTTCGACAAGGGCGCTTTTGTTGCGCCAACCGTGTTCACCGACTGCACCGACGACATGACCATCGTGCGTGAAGAAATCTTCGGCCCGGTAATGAGCATCCTCGGCTACGACACCGAAGAAGAAGTGGTGCGCCGCGCCAACGACACCGACTTCGGTCTGGCCGCAGGCATCGTGACTCGCGACCTGAATCGCGCACACCGCGTGATTCATCTGTTGGAAGCCGGTATCTGCTGGATCAACGCCTGGGGCGAGTCGGCGGCACAAATGCCGGTCGGCGGTTACAAGCAATCGGGTGTTGGTCGTGAGAACGGCATCAGCTCGCTGGCGCAGTACACGCGGATCAAGTCGGTACAGATCGAGCTGGGCGACTACGCCTCGGTTTTCTAAACACGCTTCAAGTGGCACGCGGCAAATCTCAAGCAGACGCAATCAAAAGCGGCTTGCCGCACCCCATTTTCACAAGTATCGCCTCGCTGCTTCTGCTTGCAGCCGAGGCTTGAGACTTGCAGCTCTATGAGGGAGCCTCTATGACGACTCAATCCGAATACGACTACATCATCATTGGTGCCGGCTCTGCCGGTAACACCCTGGCAACCCGTCTCACCGAAGACGCAGGCGTCACTGTTCTGCTGCTGGAAGCCGGTGGCCCGGACTACCGTCTGGATTTCCGTACCCAGATGCCAGCCGCACTGGCATTCCCGCTACAGGGACGCCGCTATAACTGGGCCTACGAGACCGAGCCAGAGCCACACATGAACAACCGCCGCATGGAATGCGGTCGTGGTAAAGGCCTGGGCGGTTCGTCGCTCATCAACGGCATGTGCTACATCCGCGGCAACGCGATGGACTATGACGGCTGGGCCAAGGAGCCGGGCCTTGAAGACTGGAGCTACCTCGATTGCCTGCCGTACTTCCGCAAGGCCGAAACCCGCGACATCGGCCCGAATGACTACCACGGTGGTGAAGGTCCGGTCAGCGTGACCACGCCCAAGGCGGGCAACAATCCGCTGTTCCACGCGATGGTCGAGGCGGGCGTGCAAGCCGGTTTCCCGCGCACTGACGACCTCAACGGTTATCAGCAGGAAGGTTTCGGTCCGATGGACCGCACCGTGACGCCTAACGGTCGTCGCGCCAGTACCGCCCGTGGTTATTTGGACGAGGCCAAGAAGCGCTCGACCCTGACCATCGTCACTCACGCGCTGACCGATCGCATTCTGTTCGAAGGCAAGCGTGCCGTCGGCGTGGCGTACCTGGTAGGTGACAGCGACACCCGCATCCAGGCCCGTGCCCGCAAGGAAGTGCTGCTGTGTGGCGGCGCGATCGCTTCGCCACAGATTCTCCAGCGTTCCGGCGTCGGCCCGGCCGAAGTGCTGAACAAGCTGGATATTCCGGTGGTTCATGACCTGCCGGGCGTTGGCCAGAACCTTCAGGATCACCTGGAGATGTACCTGCAGTACGCCTGCACCCAGCCGGTGTCGCTGTACCCTTCGCTGAAGTGGTGGAACCAGCCTGCCATCGGTGCAGAGTGGATGTTCCTCGGCACCGGTATCGGTGCGAGCAACCAGTTTGAAGCCGGTGGTTTCATTCGCTCCAGCGAAGCGTTCGAATGGCCGAACATTCAGTACCACTTCCTGCCGGTCGCGATTAACTACAACGGCACCAAGGGCGTTCAGGAACACGGCTTCCAGGCTCACGTCGGCTCCATGCGTTCGCCGAGCCGTGGTCGTGTGCAGGTCAAATCCAAAGACCCGCGCGAGTACCCGAGCATCCTGTTCAACTACATGTCCAGCGAGCAGGACTGGCAGGAGTTTCGCGATGGTATCCGCCTGACGCGCGAGATCATGCAGCAACCGGCTCTGGACCCGTACCGTGGCCGCGAAATCAGCCCCGGTATCGATGTGCAGTCTGATGAAGCGCTGGATCAGTTCGTGCGCGAGCATGCTGAAACGGCTTATCACCCCTCCTGCTCGTGCAAGATGGGCACCGACGAGATGGCCGTTGTCGACGGTCAGGGCCGTGTGCATGGCCTGCAAGGCCTGCGCGTAGTCGATGCCTCGATCATGCCGATCATCACCACGGGCAACCTGAATGCACCGACAATCATGATCGCCGAGAAAATCGCCGACAAGATCCGCGGTCGTCAGCCCCTGCCACGCAGCACCGCCGACTACTTCGTTGCAGGCGACAAGCCGGCACGTGGCAAGCCGCTGCGCGAAATCAGCCACCAGGCCTGATCTGACAACGGGCGTCCTCCCTGGACGCCTTTCGTTGTGCATGCTCCAGCGTGAATGCATTTCACACTGGAGCATCGGCACGATAGTTACAAGATTCTCGTTCCTCACGCTCCAGCGTGAGACTGCATTTCCCGACGCTCCGCTTCGCAATTTGCGCTGAGCGTGGGTACGAGCGCCAACTCGATTCAGACCCTCCTCCCGACAGACGCGAATTGCCACCATCCCTCCGCTCTGCCACAATCGCGAATGATTCTCTTTAGTTAGATCTTTCTCATCGAGGCTATTCGTGTCGTCAGTCCCAAGCACTCATAGCGAGATTGTTGGCGCGCTGTATCGCGATCATCGTGGTTGGCTGCTGGCCTGGCTCAGACGCAATGTCGCCTGTCCACAGCGTGCTCAGGATTTGAGTCAGGACACGTTCGTGCGTTTGCTCGGGCGACAGGAATTGCTGACGCCCAGAGAGCCGCGAGCGTTCCTGGCGGCCGTTGCCAAGGGACTGATGTTCGACTACTTCCGCCGCGCTGCGCTGGAGCAGGCTTATCTCGGGGAGTTGATGCAGGTTCCCGAGGCCGAGCAGCCTTCGCCGGAAGAGCAGATGCTGATTCTGGAAGACCTCAAAGCGATCGACCGTATGCTGGGCAGCCTCTCCAGCAAAGCACGGGCAGCCTTTCTGTACAGTCGCCTCGACGGGCTGAGCCACGGCGAAATTGCCGAGCGGCTGGGCGTCTCAATACCTAGCTCAAGCCATGCGTCAGTGCTATGTGGCGCTCTACGGTGAGCCGACATGAACACCAGGCCGGTATCCGCTCATGTTCTGGACGCCGCGATCCAGTGGCAATTGAACATGGATGGCAGCAGCGGCAATGACGCTGAACTTGCTCGCTGGCTGGCCGCCGACGAAGAGCATGCCAGGGCCTGGAGCCAGTTGGGCATGGTCAATCAGCGTTTTGCCTTGCCAGCAGGTCCGGCGCGCAAGGCATTGCAGCAATCGCCTGGTGCCCAGCGGCATAGCTTGCGCAAGCTTGGCGGCGGTCTGGTCGGCGTGTTCATGGCGTTGGGGCTGGCATTGTTCGTCGGCGACCGCTACCTGCCGATAGATTACTGGCTTGCCGATCAGCGCACCGCCACCGGTGAACAGCGTGACGTGCGTCTGGCGGACAACACCCTGATTCGCCTTAACACCCACAGCGCGATTGATGTGCGCTTCGATGAGCAGCAACGTCGGGTGATTCTGCAGGACGGCGAAATAATGGTGCAGACCGGCAATCATGACGATCCGCGTCCCTTCATCGTCGAAACTGCGGATGGCAAAATGCGCGCCCTGGGTACGCGCTTTCTGGTCCGTCGCGAGCCAGATGGAACACTGCTCAGCGTGCTGCAATCAGCGGTTGCCGCCAATGCGCGCAATGTGTCCGGTGAGCAGGTTCTGCGCGAGGGCCAGCAGGTTCTCCTCACGCGCAATGGCCTTGGCCCGTTGCTCAGCATACCTTCCGGCGTCGACGCCTGGACGCGCGGCATGTTGGTGGTGGACAACGCCCGGCTGGCGGACATGCTTGCTGAACTGGGTCGTTACCGTACAGGCCATCTGGGTGTCGACTCGACCGTGGCTGATCTGCATATTACCGGCACATTCCCGCTGGCCGACACTGACCTGGCGCTCAAGGCGTTGTTGCCGACCTTACCCGTGCAGATCGAACAACACACCGCGTGGTGGGTCACTGTGCTGGCCAGGGATGAGCAGGCCAGCAGCAATCCGGCAAAACTCTGAAACATACCTCTTCATGCCTGCACCGGATCGCCCTGACACTTTTCCGGTTTCGAGCGGCTTAGTCTTACAAGTCATTTCGGGGACGCGCTCGGTTTTGCGTCCCTTCGCCTGTGGATAAACCATGAAAAGCCAAACCGTGCGCCGCTGGTCCATCGTGCATACCTGGAGCAGCCTGATTTGCACCCTGTTTTTGTTGATGCTCGCGGTTACAGGACTGCCGTTGATCTTCCATCATGAAATCGATCACCTGCTGGGCGACGCCCCTCAGTACCAGGAGATGCCTGCCGACACGCCGCATCTGAACCTGGAGCAACTGGCCAGGGCAGCCGAAGCGCATCGCCCCGGCGAGGTGATGCCGTATTTCGGCTGGGACGACGAAGACCCCAATGGCGTAATGGCAATCACCGCTGCAACCGCCGGCACCGAGCCCAATTCCTCGCACACCTTCGCCCTCGATGCGCGCACCGGTGAGGCGCTGGAGATGCCTTCTGCCAACGGCGGCTTCATGATGGTCATGCTGCGCCTGCATGTAGACATGTACGCCAACCTGCCCGGCAAATTGCTGCTGGCGTTCATGGGCTTGCTGTTTGTGGTGGCGATCGTTTCCGGGACCGTGTTGTATGCGCCGTTCATGCGCAAGCTGGAGTTCGGCCAGGTGCGGGTCAATAAATCCAGGCGTACGCGTTGGCTGGACCTGCACAACCTGATCGGCGTAGTGACATTGACCTGGGCGCTGGTGGTCGGCGTGACGGGGGTAATCAGCGCCTGTGCCGATCTGCTGATTGCCTCCTGGCGCAATGATGCGCTGGCGACCATGATCGCCCCTTACAAGGACGCGCCGCCATTGACCCAGCGCGCCCCGGCGACTCGATTGCTGGAAATTGCCGAATCCGCTGCGCCCGGCATGCAGGCCGATTTCATCGCTTTCCCCGGCACGCGCTTCTCCAGCGAGCATCATTACGCGGTGTTCCTCAAAGGCAATACACACCTGACTGCGCACCTCGCCACACCGGTGCTGATCGACGCGCAGACCCTGCAAGTTACCGCCGTGGTCGAACGTCCCTGGTATATGGACGCACTGGGCATGTCGCAACCTCTGCATTTCGGTGATTACGGCGGCATGCCGATGAAGATTCTCTGGGCAGTGCTGGACGTGCTGACCATCATCGTACTCGGCAGCGGCGTCTATCTGTGGTGGGTGAGGCGTCGTGCCGCGCGCTCGGTGAGCGTGGTTCGGGCTCAGGTGGCGCAATGAGTTCCAGGCCATCGCGATTCTGGAGGACCTTTGCGATACCCGCCGTGATAGCGCTGCTTATCGGCGTCGGCTTGTTCGCCGCGCTGCTGGGTGATGGCTGGTGGGATACGCTGGCGTGGCTGGGCATGGGGACGGCTGCCCTGTTGAGCATCAAGGGCTTGCTGGTGCGGCGCGGCTGATTGAAACGCTGATTGCAGACGCGTCACAGGCTGACTAGTCTAGGATCCTGCCTCATTCGAGGAATACCCATGTCAGCGCCTAAGATGACGTTGTACTTCAACGCGGCTTCACCCTTCGCCCGCAAGGTGATGGTGATGCTGCATGAAACCGCTCAGCTCGACCGCGTCGAGTTGCAGACCACAGTGCTGACGCCGGTCAGCCCGTCTGCCGAGCTCAATGAAGACAACCCGGCCGGTAAACTTCCCGCGCTAAGGCTGGCTGACGGCAACGTCATTCACGACAGCCGGGTGATTCTTGATTATCTCGACCACCAGCACGTGGGCCTGCCACTGATCCCTCGTGAAGGTTCTTCGCGCTGGAGACGCCTGACGCTCGCCTCGCTGGCCGATGCGGTGCTCGACGCTGCGGTGCTGATTCGCTACGAAACCGCGCTGCGCCCCCAGGAAAAACACTGGGATCAATGGCTGCATAACCAGCAGCAGAAGATTGAGCGCTCCCTGAGTTACTTTGAGCGGGATGCAATCACCGAACTCAGCTCATCGTTCGACGTAGCCTCCATCAGCGTTGCCGTAGCTCTGGGTTATCTCGACTTCCGCCAGCCCGACCTGCGCTGGCGCAACACCTATCCGAGGCTGGCCAGCTGGTATCTGGAAGTCAGCGAGCGGCCGTCGATGCTGGCGACACAACCAACGGCTTGAGTCGTGACTATCGTACCCACGAAGCGTGAGCACGATAGTTCGGATTATCGTTCCGCACGCTCCAGCGTGGGAATGCCGTGGGTGACGCGCTGCGTCACAAATCCGTGCCGCGCCACGTCCTCAAGATCGGACGCGGAGCGTCCAGAACGGCATGCGACGC
>NZ_LJQT01000173.1:0-3724 GCF_001400515.1 Pseudomonas meliae
TCCAGCGTGGGAATGCCGTGGGTGACGCTCTGCGTCACAGAACTGTGCCGCGCCGCACATTCAGGAACGGACGCAGAGCGTCCAGAAAGGCGTACCCACGCGGAGCATGGGCACGATGGTGTTGCTGCTCTCTCGTTCCGCACGTACCCACTCAAGGCGCGTACGGCAATTCGCGTTTGTGCTGGGTCTTGGCGTAGGTTTCGCAGATGATCTTGAAGGCTTCCTCACGCACCGGTTCACCGTGCAGGAAAGCGTCGATCTCGGCGTAGGTCACGCCGTGCGAGGCTTCGTCCGGTTTGCCGGGGGACAGGTCTTCCAGGTCCGCCGTCGGTACTTTCTCGACCAGTGATTCCGGTGCGCCGAAATGGCGGGCAATAGCGCGTACCTGGTTTTTCACCAGACCGCTCAACGGCGCCAGATCGCATGCGCCGTCGCCGAACTTGGTGAAGAAGCCCATGACCGCTTCGGCAGCGTGGTCAGTACCGATCACCAGCCCCTGATAAGCGCCGGCGACGGTGTACTGCGCGACCATGCGCATGCGCGCCTTGGTGTTGCCGAGAACGAAATCCACCGAGCTGGCTGGAAGACCGTCAAACGCCTTCACCTCGGCAGCCAGCGCCTTGACGCTGCTACCGATGTTGATGGTATGGCGCTCGTCCGGCTCGATGAAGTCGACCGAGGCCTGGGCTTCGTGCTCATCGGCCTGCACGACATAGGGCAGACGCACGGCGATAAAGCGGTAGCTGTTATCGCCTGTGCTCGCGCGCAATTCCTTCACCGCACGCTGAGCGAGCAAGCCGGCCGTCAGTGAGTCGACCCCGCCGCTGATGCCGAGCACCAGGGTCTTGAGCCGTGCGTTCTGCAGGCATTCCTTGATGAAACTGACGCGGCGGGCGACTTCGGCCTGTAGCGCGTTCTGGTCCGCGAAAGGTGGCTGGACCTTGAGCTGTTCAGCAATCTGGCGCTGTACGGCGTGCATGATTCACTCCTCGTAAATAGGACAATTCAAGCTGGTTTTTCAGGGCTCGGCAAATCCGGCACCTTGAACACATGTCGCAGGTAGGCGACAAAGTTCGGGTCCTTGCACTGCGTCTTGCCGGGCTCGTCGGAAATCTTTGCCACAGCCTGACCGGCGCATGCGGTCATTTTCAGCACCATGTTCATGGGCGCGATGCCGGGTATGTCGGCGGTCAGGTTGGTGCCGATCCCGAAGCTGACATTGATGCGTCCGCGCAACGCCCGGAAGATGTCGAGTGCATTGGGCAGGTTCAGCCCGTCGGAAAACACCAGCGTCTTGCTCATCGGGTCGATACCGAGCTTCTGGTAATGCGAGATGCATTTTTCGGCCCACTTCACCGGGGCACCCGAATCATGGCGCAAACCGTCGAACAGTTTGGCGAAGTACAGATCGAAGTCATTCAGGAATGCGTCAGTGGTGATGCAGTCTGTCAGCGCGATACCCAGCAGGCCGCGGTACTCGCGGACCCAGCAATCAAGCGCGGCGATCTGACTGTCGATCAGGCGCGGTCCCAGTTGCTGGTGGGCCATGATCCATTCGTGAGCCATTGTGCCCAGTGGTTTCAGGTCAAGCTGACGCGCCAGATGAACGTTGCTGGTGCCGACAAACTGGCCTGGGAAATCGTTTTTCAGGACACCAAGCATTTCTTCCTGCACGCGATAGGAAAAACGCCTGCGCGTGCCGAAGTCCGCCACTTTCAGCTCGGCCAGTTCATCGGCCGTGGCATGAGTGGTCAGCCATTCGAACTTGTCATACAGACGATCCCGCGCCTGACTGAGCAGGGTGTCAGGATAGCGGTGCCGGTTACGCACCTCACTGACGATCGCCAGCAGTGGCACTTCGAACAGAATGACGTGCAACCAGGGGCCGTGCAGGCGAATGCACAGCTCATCGTTTTCGATGCTGGTTTTCACATAGCGGGTGTTAAAGCGGAACAGTCCCAGAAACCTCAGAAAGTCCGGTTTTATGAACGTGATGCGCTCCAGAAAAGCCAGGTGTTCCGGGCTCAGGGACAGCTCGCACAGCAACTCGATCTGGTGTCTGATCTCGTCCAGGTAGGGGCGAAGATCCTCCCCGTTGCGGCACCGAAACTCCCACTCAACGTCGACGTTGGGGTAGTTGTGCAGCACTGCCTGCATCATGGTCAGCTTGTAGAAATCGGTGTCGAGCAGGCTTTGCACGATACGATTTGAAAAGGCGCTCTCGCTCATTGAATCGGGCTCTCCAGAGCAGCCGGATAATGTCGGACCCGCGACTTCCTGTCTGTCACCACGGAAAGCTCACGGCCGGATGGGTGGGCATTGTCGCCCTTAACGGGCCGGTTGATCCAACTGTTCCAGCATCCACTGCAGAAAAACCCGGATTTTGGGCACGTCGGCAGTGTGTTCCGGATAGGACAGGTAGTACGCACTGTTAGTGCTGGGCAATGCGTAATCCCAGGCAATCACCAGTTTGCCCTCGGCCAGTTCCTCCTCGACCAGAAAGCGTGGCAGCAGCGCAACGCCGCAGCCAACCTGTGCGGCGCGGATGCACATATAGAACGTCTCAAAACGCGGCCCGTGATAGCTATGGTCGGTGTGATAACCCTGGCTTTCGAACCATTCGTGCCAGGCCTCGGGGCGGAAGGCATTCTGCAGCAGGACCAGTTCGCTCAACTGAGTCGGGTCGCTGAGGGGTTCAACCGGCAGGCTCTCGGGTGAACACACCGCTACCAGTTCTTCGCCAAACAGCTTCACGCTTTCCGCGCCCGGTATGGCGGCCTGACCGAAGTAGAACGACACGTCGCAACGTCCCTTGATCAGGTCGTCGGACTCCTGTTCGTTGATCAGGTCCAGGTGAATATGCGGATGACGCAAGCGCCAGCCCTTCAGGCGTGGCACCAGCCACCTGGCACCGAACGTCGAGGGGGTGGACACCCGCAGTACCTCGGTTTCTCCGCCGTAAGAGCGCAGGAAGTGAGTGGACATCTCTATCTGGGTCAGGATCTTGCGCACTTCGGCCAGATACAGCGCCCCGGCTGGCGTCAACTGCAAACGGCGGCGGACGCGCTGAAACAGCAGGTGCTGAACCAGCTCCTCAAGCTGCGCAACCTGTTTGCTGACGGCGCTCTGGGTCAGGTTGAGTTCTTCGGCCGCGCGGGTGAAGCTCAGGTGCCGGGTCACCGCCTCAAAGCATTGCAATGCGGCTATCGAGGGCAGATGACGTTTGTTCAGCATGATGGTTTCTCTGTTCGAGGCGCGAGGGTGCAGACACGGGCACTATGAATAATCGGAATGATATCTCGCTTAAAGGTCGTTTGTCGGTCGCATGCGGGAAGGTTATTACTGCGGTTACGTGACGTGTTTTTCAGATTAAGGCGTTGATTCCGGCAGTTGCGGCTGAATCCGCTAGCCTCAAATGGTGCGTCTCGTAGCGTTCGCGCACCGGGCGTGTGCAATTCGGTGACGCGTGTTGTTACAGGTGGGTTGTCCAAAGGTATTGGGTCGGGTTGCTATTTGATCTGGCTTGGGTTGCCCTTTTTATGGGGAGGGTTGCACCTTTGGCGTCTCAAGCGGTTGTACGGCCAGCGACTTGAGCAGTCGTGTTATTGAATGGCTGGAAACGCATGACATTTTCAATAAGAAAAAAGTGATGGCACGGGCCTTGCTCTAAGCAAACGCGTATCCGGGCAATCATGTAACCGCACTGCTAAGTATCCTCTGAAAA
>NZ_LJQT01000173.1:3765-18918 GCF_001400515.1 Pseudomonas meliae
TTTTTCAGACCTTCCCTAATTAAAAAATATCCTCAGGAGCACCACTCATGTCGCATACGTTTTACAGGAAAGGTTTTCTGGCAATCGCAGTGGCAACTGCATTGGGCGTGTCTTCGTTTGCACAGGCGGACGTGAAAATCGGCGTTGCGGGTCCGATGACCGGCGCGAACGCATCATTTGGGCAGCAGTACATGAAAGGTGCGCAGGCTGCGGCCGACGCGATCAACGCTGCGGGCGGTGTGAACGGGGAAAAAATCGTGCTGGTCGCAGGCGATGATGCCTGTGAGCCGAAACAGGCCGTGGCGGTGGCCAACCGTCTGGTCGATAACGACAAGGTGATCGGGGTGGTCGGCCACTTTTGCTCGTCATCGACCATTCCTGCTTCAGAGGTTTACAGCGATGCGGGAGTAATTGCCATCACGCCGGGTTCGACCAACCCGACGGTGACCGAGCGTGGCCTGAAGGAAATGTTCCGCATGTGTGGCCGTGACGATCAGCAAGGTGTGGTCGCCGGTGATTACATCGTTGATGTGCTCAAGGGCAAGAAAGTCGCGGTCATCAATGACAAGGACACGTACGGCAAAGGGCTTGCTGATGCCACTGCCAAACAACTGGTAGCGCGTGGCGTGAAGCCGGTACTTGAGGAGGGGCTGACCCGAGGCGAAAAGGATTTCAGTGCGCTGGTAACGAAAATCCGTTCGACCGGTGCCGACGTTGTGTATTTCGGTGGCCTGCATCCGGAGGCCGGTCCACTGGTTCGCCAGATGCGCGAGCAGGGCCTCAAGGACGTCAAGTTCATGTCTGATGACGGTATCGTGACTGACGAACTGGTCACCACTGCCGGTGGTGCGCAATACGTAGACGGCGTGTACATGACCTTCGGTGCCGACCCGCGCGTACTGCCGGACAGCAAGGCAGTCGTGGACCAATTCCGCAAGTCTGGTTACGAGCCTGAAGGCTATACCCTCTACGCGTACGCTTCGATACAGGCCCTGGCTGCCGGTTTCAATGGTGCCAAATCCAACAAGGGCGACAAAGCCGCAGAGTGGCTTAAAGCGCACCCGGTCAAGACCGTCATGGGTGAAAAAGCCTGGGATGCCAAGGGCGACCTGAAAGTTTCCGACTACGTTGTTTACCAGTGGGACGCCGCCGGCAAATACAAGCAACTCGAAAAACAGAAGTGATATAGACCTCGTGTCAGTTCTGCCCGGCAGACGTTGACCCGGTGATGGGCTCGCCCATGAGCAAGCCTGCATCTCTTTTATTGTTTTCGGACCTGTCGGTCGCACCTCACGAGGGTGTGATCGGCGGGGTGCTGAGCTGCCTTTCAGTGTGAGCGTGCGTGATGGATGGGATCTTCCTGCAACAAATGGTCAACGGACTCACCCTCGGGTCTGTCTATGGCCTCATCGCCATCGGCTATACGATGGTCTACGGCATCATCGGCATGATCAACTTCGCCCACGGCGACGTTTATATGATTTCCGCCTACCTGGCCGCTATCGGTCTGGCGGTTCTGTCTTTCTTCGGACTGGAATCCTTTCCATTCCTGATTCTCGGCACACTGGTCCTCACCATCGTGGTGACGGGGGTATACGGGTTTGTCATCGAGCGCGTGGCCTACAAGCCGCTGCGCAACTCGACCCGGCTGGCACCGCTGATCAGCGCCATCGGTATTTCCCTGATCCTGCAAAACTACGCGCAGATCAGTCAGGGCGCTCGCCAGCAGGGCGTGCCCACGTTGCTTGAAGGTGCGTGGCGCTTTGAGATTGGCAGCGGCTTTGTGCAAATTACCTACACCAAGATCTTCATTCTCATCGCCGCTTTTGTCGGCATGGGCGTGCTGACCTACATCATCAAATACACAAAGCTGGGCCGCATGTGCCGCGCCACGCAGCAGGACCGCAAGATGGCGTCGATTCTGGGCATCAACACTGATCGGGTCATCTCCTACGTGTTCATCATCGGTGCTGCCATGGCGGCGCTGGCCGGTGTGCTGATCACCATGAATTACGGCACGTTCGACTTCTATGCCGGCTTCATCATCGGCATCAGGGCGTTCACTGCCGCAGTGCTGGGCGGGATCGGCTCGCTGCCGGGTGCCATGTTGGGCGGCTTGATCCTGGGGGTTGCCGAGTCGCAGTTCTCCGGCCTGATCAACTCCGATTACAAAGACGTGTTCAGTTTCGGGCTGTTGGTGCTGATCCTGATTTTCCGTCCTCAAGGCCTGCTGGGTCGCCCACTCGTGGCGAAGGTATAAGTATGTCCGCTCCTGTTGCTGCTCCTGTCGTCAAACCTGTTGAAATCAAGAAAAGCCTGATAGATGCCGTGGTCGCGGGGCTGCTGGCGCTGATCGTGTTCGGTCCCATCGTCGGGATAGTGCTCGATGGCTACAGCTTCAACCTGCAACCCACTCGCGTGGCCTGGCTGGTGGCCGTGGTCATGGTCGGTCGTTTTCTGATCAGCCTGTTTCTGCAAACACCCAAAGGCATACGTGTTTCCCAGAGCTTCGAAAGCTCCGACTCCGGGGGGCATGTGCTCAAGCCTGATCACAAGTCCCGCCTGTACTGGATCATTCCGCTACTGATCGTGATTGCCATCGTGTTTCCGATCTTCGCCAACAAGTACATTCTGACCGTGGTTATCCTCGGGCTGATCTACGTATTGCTGGGGCTTGGCCTGAATATCGTGGTCGGCCTGGCCGGCCTGCTCGATCTGGGCTACGTGGCGTTCTATGCCATCGGAGCCTATGGTCTGGCGCTTGGCTATCAGTACCTTGGCCTGGGCTTCTGGTCGGCGCTGCCGCTGGCGGCAATTGCGGCAGCGCTGGCCGGATGTATTCTGGGCTTTCCGGTGTTACGCATGCATGGCGATTATCTGGCCATCGTGACGTTGGGGTTCGGGGAAATCATCCGTCTGGTGCTGAACAACTGGCTGTCGTTCACCGGCGGCCCGAATGGTGTACCGGTGCCGTCACCGACCTTTTTCGGCCTGGAGTTCGGGCGTCGTGCCAAGGATGGTGGCATTCCGATTCATGAATATTTCGGCTTCGATTACAACCCGGACCTGAAATTCCTGTTCATCTACACCGTGCTGTTTCTCGTCGTGCTGGCCGTGTTGTTCATCAAGCATCGTCTGACTCGCATGCCGATCGGCCGCGCCTGGGAAGCCCTGCGCGAGGACGAGATCGCCTGCCGTTCGATGGGCCTCAATCATGTTCTGGTCAAGCTCTCGGCGTTCACCATTGGTGCTTCGACGGCGGGACTGGCCGGGGTGTTTTTCGCCAGCTATCAGGGCTTCGTCAACCCGACGTCGTTCACCTTCTTCGAGTCTGCACTGATTCTGGCGATTGTGGTGCTGGGCGGTATGGGGTCGACCGTAGGGGTGGTTATCGCTGCGTTCGTGCTGACCGTTGCGCCTGAACTGTTGCGCAGCTTCTCCGAGTACCGCGTGCTGCTGTTCGGCATCCTGATGGTGTTGATGATGATCTGGCGCCCACGCGGGCTGATCCGCATCAGCCGTACCGGCGTGAAACCGCGCAAGGGTGCGCTGGTGACAGAAGGAGGTGCGCGATGAGTAATGAAGTGATTCTTTCCGTCGAGCACCTGATGATGCACTTCGGCGGCATCAAGGCTCTCAGCGATGTCAGCCTCAAAGTTCGCCGCAACTCTATCTTCGCTCTGATCGGCCCCAACGGCGCAGGCAAGACCACCGTGTTCAACTGCCTGACCGGCTTCTACAAGGCCACAGGCGGACGCATCGAGCTGCATACTCGTGGCAAGACCACCAATGTGATCAGGCTGCTGGGCGAGCCGTTCAAGGCGACCGACTTTGTTTCGCCGAAAAGCTTCTTCAGCCGGGTGTACTACAAAATGTTCGGCGGTACCCATCTGGTCAACAGGGCAGGGCTGGCGCGTACGTTTCAGAACATTCGTCTGTTCAAGGAAATGTCGGTCGTTGAAAACCTGCTGGTTGCCCAGCACATGTGGGTCAACCGCAGCCTGATCAGCGGGATCCTCAACACCAAAGGCTATCGCAAGGCTGAAGAGGATGCGCTCAATACGGCGTTCTACTGGCTGGAAGTCGTGGACCTGGTGGACTGCGCCAATCGTCTGGCCGGAGAGCTGTCCTACGGGCAGCAACGTCGTCTGGAAATCGCCCGGGCCATGTGCACGCGTCCGCAGGTGATCTGCCTGGATGAACCGGCTGCCGGTCTCAACCCGCAGGAAACCGAGGCGCTCAGCGGCATGATCCGACTGCTGCGCGATGAACACGACATGACCATTGTGCTGATCGAGCACGACATGGGCATGGTGATGGGGATTTCCGACGATATTGTGGTGCTCGACCATGGCAACGTGATTGCCGCGGGCGGGCCGGAACAGATCCGCAACGATCCGAAAGTGATTGCTGCGTACCTGGGCGCTGATGAAGAGGAGCTGGTATGAGCAAGCCGATCCTCGAACTGAAAGAGATCGATGTGTTTTACGGGCCGATTCAGGCTTTGAAGAAGGTCTCGCTGCACATAAACGAGGGCGAAACAGTCAGCCTGATCGGCTCCAACGGTGCAGGCAAGTCGACGCTGTTGATGTCGATCTTCGGCCAGCCGCGCGCCTCCAGCGGGCAGATCATCTATCAGGGCACCGACATCACCCAGAAGTCCTCGCATTACATCGCCTCCAACGGCATTGCGCAGTCGCCGGAAGGGCGGCGGGTGTTTCCCGACATGTCGGTCGAGGAGAACCTGATGATGGGCACCATACCGATTGGCGACAAGCATTCGGCCGAAGACATGCAGCGCATGTTCGAACTGTTCCCCAGGCTCAAGGAACGCCGCAACCAGCGCGCCATGACCATGTCCGGAGGCGAGCAGCAAATGCTCGCCATCGCCCGTGCGCTGATGAGTCGTCCCAGGCTGTTGTTGCTTGATGAGCCGAGCCTTGGGCTGGCGCCGATCATCGTCAAACAAATCTTCTCGACCCTGCGGGAACTGGCAGCGACTGGCATGACAATCTTTCTGGTCGAGCAGAACGCCAACCATGCGCTGAAGCTGTCTGATCGCGCCTACGTGATGGTTAATGGCGAGATCCGGCTGTCCGGCACAGGCAAGGAATTGCTTGTAAATGAAGAGGTCAGGAACGCTTATCTGGGCGGACACTGAGTTCGTCAAAACCCTGCCGTTTTCGACGCGCGCCTCGAATGTGCAAACATTCGGGGCGTCACTTCTTGCGATTGTGGAAAACAATTTTGACGGGGCTGCCAAGTGCGACATAAAACCGCTGCAAATGGTTGTTTTGTCACCGTTTTGACTTGTTCAGGTTTACTGTGGAACCGGCTGTTAATAACTTGGGAGTATGTGCCTGAAGCCCTTTATGCATAAGGCTTGCAGGCGATTGATTAAATTTTGATCAAGGGTTTTCGACCGGTTTTCAGGTGTGTTTGTCAACAGTATTGAAGCTGGTCGTTCATACAGCTTTTCCAGTTGCACAGCCTGTGGATAAGTCTGTTAACAAGCCTTGGAAATAGTGATCCAGCCGTTACTGCGTCTGGGCTACAGGCCATCACGGTTTTCTGACGCCTCGTGGCGTCCTGGCAGTATCGGGCAAAGTCAAGGTCAAAACTTCTCCATACCTGCTGGAAGCCCCGAGCTACGGGACTTTCAGCGTTACCGACTTGCCCCCAGAGATTGTGTGTCTGACTGTGGATAAGGTGGGCAAAACTGCCTGCAAGGCCCGTGGCGTATGGCTCGGCTTGAGTTGGTTGTTTTTTGTACAAATACACTGGGTTGTTGCATCGACGTGCCGCTGACGGGCATTCTGCTGCCCTAATCAGAACTTATTAACAGGTGCGCTGTTTTTTCGCGCCATGTCAGGAGAACGAAATGACTTCCACTGTATTCATCACGGGCGCTACTTCCGGTTTCGGTGAGGCCTGTGCCCGCCGTTTTGCCGAAGCAGGCTGGTCGCTGGTATTGACCGGCCGTCGCGAGGACCGTCTTGACGCGTTGAGCGCCGAGCTGTCGAAGCAGACCAAGGTGCATACGCTGGTACTGGATGTGCGTGACCGCAAGGCGATGGAGAGTGCTATCGCAGATTTGCCTGAAGAGTTCGGCAGCATTCGCGGGCTGATCAACAACGCCGGTCTGGCGCTGGGGATCGACCCTGCGCCCAAGTGCGATCTGGATGACTGGGACACCATGATCGACACCAACGTCAAAGGTCTGGTCTACACCACACGCCTGTTGCTTCCACGTCTGATTGCGCATGGTCGCGGGGCAAGTATCGTCAACCTGGGCTCGGTAGCCGGCAACTATCCTTATCCGGGTGGTAACGTCTACGGTGGCACCAAGGCGTTTGTCGGGCAGTTCTCGCTGAACCTGCGCAACGATCTGATCGGCACTGGCGTACGCGTCACCAACCTGGAACCCGGGCTGTGCGAGAGTGAGTTTTCGCTGGTACGTTTCGGCGGTGATCAGGCCAAGTACGATGCGACCTACGCAGGTGCCGAGCCGATTCAGCCGCAGGACATCGCCGACACCATCTTCTGGATCATGAACACGCCAGCGCACGTCAACATCAACAGCCTGGAACTGATGCCCGTCAGCCAGACCTGGGCCGGTTTTGCGATTGATCGTAACCGCGGTTGATTGCTTGCTGATCGGGCCGCACAGGTGGTGCGGTTCGATCGATCAGTCTTCTACAGGCGTCGGCGGCGGGAAAGCGTTCACGAAGCGGTTCTCGACAAAGTCAGCCAGCCCGATGTAACAGGTTGCCAAGTGGTAAGGCGTGGTCGACGGCATGTCACTGCGGCTGACCGCGCCATCGGGCTCTACGCACTCGTTCCAGCCTTTGGCATGCAGGAAGCGCTGCGAAAAGGCTGACATTTGCGCAGCCAGGTTCGCCTCGCACTCTGGCCGCATGGCCATGGCTCGCAGGTATTCCGCCTGAGCCCAGATACGCTGGGTGGCGTCGCGTACCGTGCCATCAAGTGTCAGCATTGCAGTCACCGCGCCGCTCTGTGGCTCGACACCCTGTGCCTGAGCGTAGGCAAACGCGCGGGTCATGGATTCGTGCAGCTCACGTCCATGCAGCTCTGGCGACGATTGCAGCAGGAAGAACCATTCGAACTGATGACCTGGCTCGTACCAGTTATCCACAGCGCCCAAGGGTTTCTCCAGCATCACGCCGGTGGCGGTGTCGACAAAGCGACGCTGCATGTGGATAACCAGGGCGTCCAGCGCTGACTGGGTTGCAGGGTCGGCGCGCACTGACAGCGTTGCCAGAAAGGCCTCTGCCAGATGCATCAAGGGGTTCTGGAGCGGGCCGCTGCCCAGCGTCGACCAGTCCTCATCGAGTTGCGCTTCGTACAGCCCGTCATCGTCGGCAAAGCGCTCCGCTACAACATTGAGCGCCGCATTGAGCACTGACTCTGCCAGCGGGTCCTGCACCTTCGCCCAGTAATGTGCGCAGGCGAAAATAATGAAGGCGTGAGTGTAGAGGTCCTTGCGGCGATCCAGAGGTTTGCCCTGTGGATCGATGCTATAGAACCAGCCGCCATGCTCGGCATCGTGGAAGTGCTGTTGCAGGGAGCGAAACAGTTCACCGGCCCGTGCCCGAGCGTTCGGCACTTCGACGTTATCGATAAGGCTGGAAAACAGAAACAGCTGACGTGCGCAGGCCATGGCTCGATAGCGTTGCGGCGGTAGAGGCTGATAGTTGGCGTCGAGCGCTTCGTAAGGCAATGCCAATTGTGCGTTCCAGCCAGGGCCCTGCCAGAGCGGAACGACGACCTGCAGAAAATGCTGCTGCAAGGCAGCGAACACCGAGGTCAATTCAGGCGTGGGGGCGGAACGGGTCACATGAGGCATCGGCTGGCATCGCGGCAGTGTCGAAGTGCGCAGCATGTTATCAGGATTGCTGCATGCGGGGTCGTGGTGATGATTCCTCACGCTCGGCGCGTGAGGAACCTCTGCCACTCAGCCAATCAACGCCAACCGCGCATTGATCGCCGCTTCGATCCCTTGGGCGTCCAGCCCGCACTCAGCCAGCATCTGCGCAGGCTTGGCATGCTCGACGTAGGTGTCCGGCAGGCCCAGGTGGAGTACCGACTTGAGGATATTGGCGCGTGCCAGAAACTCACTGACCGCAGCACCGGCACCGCCCATCACTGCGTTTTCTTCCAGTGTGACCAGTAACTCGTGGTTGGCGGCCGCTTCGCTCACCAAGGCTTCGTCCAGTGGCTTGACGAAGCGCATATCGATCACCGTCGCGTCGAGCTTCTCGGCCAACACCAGCGCATCGGCCAGTTGCACGCCAAACACCAGAATCGCAACGCCCTGGCCCTGACGACGCACAACGCCCTTGCCGATTTCGACCGGGTCAAGGCCTGTCTCGATCAACGCGTCCGGACCGGTACCGCGTGGGTAACGCACTGCCGCGGGGCCGGTGTGCAGGTAACCGGTGTTGAGCAGCTTGCGCAGTTCGTTTTCGTCACTCGGCGTCATGACCACCATGCCGGGGATGCAGCGCAGGTAGGACAGGTCGAAGCTGCCTGCGTGGGTCGGGCCGTCTTCGCCCACAAGCCCGGCGCGGTCGATGGCAAACAGTACGTCGAGGTTCTGCACCGCGACGTCATGCACCAGTTGATCGTAGCCGCGTTGCAGGAAGGTCGAGTAGATAGCCACGACCGGCTTGCTGCCTTCGCAGGCCATACCGGCCGCCAGCGTTACAGCGTGTTGTTCGGCGATGGCAACATCGAAGTAGCGTTCTGGAAAGCGCTCGCTGAATGCCACCAGGTCCGAGCCTTCCTTCATGGCTGGCGTGATGCCCACCAGCCGTGAGTCAGCCTCGGCCATGTCACATATCCACTGGCCAAACACTGCGGAATACTTCGGCGCGCTGATTTTTTTCGGGACGACAGGCGCATTCAGCGGCTCAAGCTTGGTAATGGCGTGATAACCGATCGGGTCGACTTCGGCTGGCGCAAAACCTTTGCCCTTCTTGGTGACCACGTGCAGAAACTGCGGGCCTTTCAGATCACGCATGTTGCGCAGAGTGGCGATCAGAGTCGGCAGGTCGTGGCCATCGATAGGGCCGATGTAGTTCCAGCCCAGCTCTTCGAAAAGCGTGCCCGGGACCAGCATGCCTTTGGCGTATTCTTCGGTGCGACGTGCGATTTCCCAGGCGCCGGGCAGGCGCGAAAGCACCTTTTTGCTGCCTTCGCGCATGCTGCTGTACGTGCGGCTGGAAAGAATCTTGGCCAGGTAATTCGACAGACCGCCGACATTGCGCGAGATCGACATGTCGTTGTCGTTGAGAATCACCAGCATGTCGGCTGCCACTTCCGGCGCGTGGTTCAACGCTTCGAAGGCCATGCCGGCAGTCAGCGCACCGTCGCCGATCACGGCAATGGATTTACGCTCGCTGCCTTGCAGGCGCGAGGCAATCGCCATGCCGAGGGCGGCGCTGATCGAGGTGCTGGAATGCCCGACGCCGAAGGTGTCGTACTCGCTCTCGCTACGACGCGGAAAGGCCGCCACCCCATCCTTCTGGCGCAGGGTGGACATGCGCGCGCGACGGCCGGTGAGGATCTTGTGCGGATAGGCTTGATGACCCACGTCCCACACAAGGCGATCGTCCGGGGTGTCGAAAACGTAATGCAGCGCGATGGTCAGCTCGATGACCCCAAGACCGGCACCAAAATGCCCTCCGGTCTGGCCAACGGAATACAGCAATTCCAGGCGCAGCTCATCGGCCAGGGTTTCCAGCTCGGCTTCGCCCAGACGGCGCAGGCCGTGCGGGGTATCGGCTCGGTCGAGCAGCGGCGTGACCGGGCGCTCGCGGGGGATCTCTTTGAACGTCGTGGGCATCAGGCGAATCGTTATAAGTAAAAGAGGCGGCAGTTTACCTTATGCATCGCAAGCTGCCCATGAAGTGAGTCGGCGGATAGTCCGCCGACTGACACGCTTAATGACTGAAACCTGACGAACCGTGGTTGATTCAGCAGATTTCCGGCTTCGGTGACGGTGATCAGTGGCGACGTTCGACGATATAGCGTGCCAGCTCGCGCAACGGTTCTGCGGCGGCATCGAACGGGCTCAGCGCCGTCAGCGCCTGATCACGCAGTTCCAGTGCATAGCGCTTGGCCGCTTCCAGGCCCAGCAACGCAGGGTAGGTCGGCTTGTCGCGGGCGATATCGGCACCCTGACGCTTGCCGAGGGTCGCAGTATCGCTTTCGACATCGAGAATGTCGTCCTGAACCTGAAAGGCCAGACCGACCGCGCGCGCATAAATCTGCAAGGCGTCAAGACGCGGCTGATCGGCTTGACCACTGGCCAGTGCGCCAAGCCGGACGCTGGCTTCGATCAACGCACCGGTCTTGTGCCGATGCATGTATTCCAGCGCTGCCTGATCAAGCTTCAGCCCCACAGAGCCCAGATCGATCGCCTGCCCGCCCACCATACCTGCCGGGCCGGCAGCGGCTGCGAGGGTATTGACCATCTGCAGACGCGTTTCAGCATCGCGTGAGGTCAGGTGCGGCGCGAGCAGTGCAGTAAACGCCAGGCTTTGCAGGCCGTCACCTGCGAGGATCGCGCAGGCCTCATCGAAAGCCTTGTGCGTGGTCGGCTGGCCGCGACGCAGGTCGTCATCGTCCATCGCCGGTAAATCGTCGTGCACCAGCGAGTAAGCGTGAATCAGTTCAACCGCACAGGCGGCACCGTTGGCATCCTCGGCTACGCCGCCCAGCGCTTCGCAGGCCGCGTAGGCCAGCAGCGGGCGCACGCGCTTGCCGCCGTTCATCACGCTGTAGCGCATGGCTTCGTAAAGCCGGTTCAGCTCAGGGCTCGGTGCCTGAAACAGTTTTTCGAGTGCTGCGTTGACGCGAGTCTGGCTTTGCGCTTGATAGCTCGCGATCATTCGGGAAGTTCCGCATCGTCGAACGGCTCTTCGCTCAGTTCGCCATCGCGCTCCAGCAGCACCTGGACCTTCTGTTCGGCCTGGGTAAGGGCGCTTTGGCAGTCGCGGGTCAGGCGTACACCTTGCTCGAAGGCGGTCAGGGAGTCTTCCAGAGACAACTCGCCATTCTCCAGCCGCTCTACCAGCGCTTGCAGGTCAGCGAGTGACTGTTCGAAATCCAGTGCAGCTTTCTTGCGGGCCATGGGGGCATTTCCGGTAGAGGTTGAACCGCGCGACACTAGCAGAGCGAGGGCTTCTGGGCAAATAACGGCGACGGAGCAATGCAAGGGCAGCAACTATCAGGATTAACCCGCAGCGAACCCGTTCTGCAGGTCTGCAATCAGGTCTTCCGGGCTTTCCAGGCCAACCTGCAGCCGCAGCATCGGGCCGGTGCCGCGCTCAGGACCATATTGCTCGACTTCAGTGATCAGGCTTTCAAAACCGCCCCAGGAGTAACCAATCCCGAACAGTTTCAACGCGCCGGTAAATCGGTCCAGCACCTGCCGGTCAACGGCATGGAATTCGAAACTGAGCAAGCCGTTGCAGCCATGGAAATCGCGCTTCCAGATGGTATGGCCCGGATCGTCCGGCAATGCGGGATACAGCACGCGGGCAACCTGAGGCTGGTCCTGCAGCCATTGTGCAATTTGCATCGCGTGGCGTTCATGCATGGCCATGCGTGCCGCCAGACTGCGGGCACCGCGCAGCACCAGATACGCATCGTCGGGGCTGACGGTATTGCCCACGGCGGTGTTCATGGTCTTGAGGGTTTTCCAGTGCGCTTCGGTGGTGCTGACGCTGCCCATCATGACGTCGGAATGCCCGGCCACGTACTTGGTCAGGGCCATCAGGGAAATGTCCGCGCCCAGTTCCAGCGGCTTGAACAGAATTCCCGAGCCCCACGAGTTATCCACAGCCAGCAGTAGATCCCTGGCCTTGCACACCTGTGACAGTGCAGGCAGGTCGCACATGTCGAACGTCAGCGAGCCGGGCACTTCAGCGTAGATCATCCGTGTGTTGGTCTTGATCAGCGATTCCACATCACTACCGTCAGCCGCGTAGAAATCGAACTGGATGTCGAAGGCCGTCAGCATCGTTTTTGCCAGGCGCCGAACGGGGCCATACACCGATTCAGTAATCAGCACATGGTCGCCTGGGCGCAGAAACGATTGAAACATCTGCGCCACTGCCGCCAGCCCGGTCGGGTACAGGCAAGTACCGTGTGCGCCCTCAAGCCCGGAAATCAGATCCTGCAAGGCAAACGCCGTCGGGTTGCCGTTGGCACCGTAAGTCAGCGAGCGCTCAGGCCCCGTGGTGCGAATTTCCGCCTCGCGCAAACTCTCCAGACTGTCGAACAGCACCGTACTCAGACGCACGACCGGCGGGTTGACCGCCAGCCATGGCCCGCTACTGGCGCTACGGCCGCGTTGTGACAGGGCGGTGTGGGCGCGAGGGTCCTTATCGTGCGGCATTGGATGCTCCAGTCAGGGAAAGGGCAAGCAGGCAGACTGCCGCTCAGGCATGCACAAGCGTAATGCATCGTGCGTCTGGCCGGTATCACTGATCGCTCAGCACAGCACTCGCATAGAACTCATGCAGCTTCGCCTGCAATAGCTGCCTGTCCGGCAAGCGGGTCTGGTACTCGGCAATCAGCGCGGGTGAAAGCGAGCGGTTCAGGGCGTACTCGACCACTTCATCGTTTTTGCTGGCGCAGAGTAAAACGCCGATGGCCGGGTTTTCATGGGGTTTGCGTACATTCCGGTCCAGCGCTTCAAGATAAAAGTCCAGCTTGCCCAGGTATTCGGGTTCAAAGCGGCCGACCTTGAGTTCGATGGCAACAAGGCAGTTGAGGCCGCGATGGAAAAACAGCAGATCCAGCGCAAAATCCTGGCCGCCGACCTGCAACGCGTACTCGGAGCCGACAAAACAGAAGTCGCGGCCCAGCTCGATCAGAAAATCCCTCAGGCGTTGCAGCAAACGGCGGTGCAGGTCAGCTTCGGCGTGTCCCGATGGCAGCTCGAGAAACTCCACCATGTAGGCATCTCGGAACACATCCAGTGCTGCCGGTCGGGTTTCCTTGAGCATCGCCGAGGCCTTGGCTGGCTGGGTGATACTGCGCTCGAACAAGGCTGTCTTGAACTGGCGCTCCAGCTCTCGGCTGGACCAGTTTTCCCTGATTGCCATGCGCAGATAAAACTCACGCTCTTCGGGGCGCTTGCTTTGGCTGAAGATGATCAGGTGATGAGTCCATGGCAATTGTGTCAGCACTGCTGACACTTTCTCATCGTCGCGGTAAACCTCGAAGAACTGGCGCATACGAAATAGGTTTCGACGCGTAAACCCGCGCAACCCTGGCTGGGTTACAGCCAGATGCTCGGCAAGCTGGCTGACCACCGCGTCACCCCATTCGGCGTTTTCAATCTTGCGGCTGATGTAAGCGCCTACCTGCCAGTAAAGCTCGATCAGGCGAGTGTTGACCGCCTGTGCAGCTTGCTGTCGAGCGCCCTGAATCATTGCGAGCACTTCATCAAAGCGATCATTTACAGGCGTATGCGGTGCATTGGGAGTACTCATGCTGCAAGTACTCCACTGCATGGAAAACCGGTGTCGAGTTGCAAGTGAAAATCTGGATGGGCAGTTGTCCGGCTCATAGGGCGCGTCCTTGGGCAGTGGCTAAGGACGCTACTTTACGTTCAGATCACGACTGTCCGACCCAGAATCTCTTTTGAGTGTGTAGCAACAGGTTTCTGTTTGCGCAGGCCTTGACTTGCGTCTTATTTATCCAGGTCGGATGCCTGATGCCGCTCCGGCACCTGATCCGCCTCTTCGCCCCAGGTGCGGTTGACCTTCTGGCCTTTGATGACGGCAGGGCGCGCGGCGATTTCTTCCGTCCAGCGAATCAGGTTCGGGTATTCGTGCACCGACAGGAACTCGGCGGCCGAATAAACCTTGTTCCTTACCAGCGCGCCATACCATGGCCAGACCGCGATATCGGCAATCGTGTAGGTATCGCCAGCCAGGTAGCGGTGCTCGCCCAGTCGGCGGTTCAGCACATCGAGTTGGCGCTTGGCCTCCATCGCGAAGCGATTGATGGGGTATTCGAGTTTCTCCGGCGCGTAGGCGTAGAAGTGCCCGAACCCGCCACCCAGGTAGGGCGCCGCGCCCATCTGCCAGAACAGCCAGTTCAGCGTTTCGGTACGGCCTGCCGGGTCGGCGGGCAGGAAACTGGAAAACTTCTCAGCCAGGTACAGCAGAATCGAACCGGACTCGAATACCCGAACAGGTGTTTCATGGCTTCGGTCCAGCAATGCAGGGATCTTGGAGTTGGGATTGATCTCGACAAAGCCGCTGGAGAACTGATCGCCCTCGGAAATGCGGATCAGCCAGGCATCGTATTCCGCGCCGCTATGCCCCAGCGCCAGCAGCTCTTCGAGCATGATCGTGACCTTCACCCCGTTGGGTGTGGCCAGAGAATAAAGCTGCAGTGGGTGCTTGCCGACGGGCAGTACCTTGTCATGCGTTGGACCGGCTATGGGCCGGTTGATGCTGGCGAATGTGCCGCCCGCTTTTGTTTCCTGCCATACCTTCGGCGGGGTGTAAGGGGTTTGGGTCATGAGGAGCCTCGCTTGTTCAAGGGTGATCGCTGGACCGGTCGTATTGCGAATGACCATTGACGTTATAGATCAACGTGCGCGGATGGAAGTGCCTTGCGATTGTGATCGAGCGTGGCGAGGCCTCGAAAGGGCCATTTAGCTGCCGCCGGTAGTTTGTGGAATATTCCTACAGTAACTAAGGCGTAGTCCTATAGCTGTAAATCTATAAAAGAAGAGAACATGTGCCCGCAGCATGAGGCCATAAGGTTATCCATTTATGATCTTGATTGTCAAAATCGTTCTCTGATCTACCTGTCAATAGCTGGATACCGTATGTCGTCATCTCGCAGCACAAGCTTTATAAAATGGCGTGACCTGATCATCAATCTCGTGTCCAAGGAAATTAAAATCCGTTACATGGGTGCGACGCTAGGCTTCGTTTGGTCATTGGGAAATCCGCTGGTTGTTACACTTACGTATTACACGGTTTTTACCTATATCCTGCCCAGCAGTCAGGACCGTTTTGCACTTCATCTGGTAACGGGTGTTGTCCACTGGATGCTTTTGGCGCAAATAGTTTCACAGAGGGAAGGTCTGAAGTAGCC
>NZ_LJQT01000102.1:0-986 GCF_001400515.1 Pseudomonas meliae
CTCCGGTGTCCACCCAGCCCTGACCTGAATAAAGCCCGATAGCAGCGCTATTATCTGCATCTACCGAGAGCATCAAATGCGTGATGTCTGGCCACTTCAGGCTTAGCGCCGCAGGCAACGCCTGCAAGCACGCTTTGCCTAGCCCCTTGCCCTGTTCGCGATGATCTATTTGCAACGCATGCAGCGTCGCAGCCAGCTCCTCCTGAGCCCAGTGCGGCAGACAGTCGCCACGCTTAAGCAGGAAAAAACCCACCGGCTTGTCGTCGCCCAGCAGCACAACGCCGCAAACATTCGGGCTGGGGTTGACCAGCAGAGTATTGAGCGCGGTGTAAATATCACCGGAGAACTGTGCCTGCTCCTGCGTCACCTCGAGGTATCCGAGCTGTTGGCGTTGAGAGGCGCTGAGGTCGTGGTAGTCGACCAATCGAGTCTGCATGAGCAACCTGCTGGCTGATTATGGTTGAGGCGGGCAGGGTACAGGATCGAACGGGGCCGTTTCGAGGATTTGTAACGCTGATGACCGGCACGCATTTGCCTTTCAGCCCCTGCACACAAGTGCTTGAGCCCCCTCGAAATTTTTATCCGAACCAACGGTTGTAAACTCACGCCAGACCGGTACAATGGCGCGGCTCGCCAACTGGTGAGTGTCGTTATGGTGACCCCATCGGTCCCCCCGCAACGATTACCCGTGAACCTGGTCAGATCCGGAAGGAAGCAGCCACAGCGGGAACATTGTGTGCCGGGGTGTGGCTGGTGGGGGCACCACCTATCTCTAAATCCTTGATTCTGCAAGGATTTCTTGGTCGAAAATCTCGAAGTGTGACAGCGTTTAGGTACACCTAAGTGGTGCATCGTGCTGGCAATCCTACCTTGTTCATTTTTTCTCGCCAACAAAGCCGTTGGGATGTGATTCTTGAGATGAGTTTTCAGGTGGTATGCGCTCCCCGCTCAATATTCCGCTATCCAAAGCTTAGGGAAGGTCTGAA
>NZ_LJQT01000102.1:1036-1676 GCF_001400515.1 Pseudomonas meliae
TTCAGAGGATACTTAGCTGCCATAAAGCACGGCGACGCCTGACGAATGTTGAGGCAGGTCCGGGCCGAGTGTTGGTAATCCGAGCGATTCACATTGCTTTCGCTGCTGCGAGCAATTACTCGTCCGTTTGCTCGCGACAGCCTTGCGCTTATGCTTGATCGTCTGCCTGTAGCCCTTTCTGCCTTAGCCCTATTCCTTGTCCCAAATCGTATGAAGATTTTTGGTTTGCTGCTGAACCTCTTTTTTTTCAGAGGGCTTGGTATCCGCAGGCCAGACGTGGAAAGATAGTGGCTAATTGGCATGGACGTCTGAGGCCCGCGTCCCTGCTCCATTGTTTGCTGCATAGCGGAAGGTGGCACGGCATGACGTCGCATATTACCCTCAGTCTTACTCATCTGTTGGCACAAAATAGTGGAGCCCCGTTTCTATTTATTGGTTCGGGATTCTCGAGGCGATATATTGGATTGGAGCAGTGGGATGAGCTACTCAAGAGATTTTGCAATGGTATAAAAGAGTTTGGTTATTACTCGTCTCAACATAATAAGGATATGCCAAAAGCTGCAAGTGAGATGGCGAGGGACTTTAATGATGTTTGGTGGAAGAGTGAGGAATTTTCCGAGTCTAGGGAAGCTCCGAGCAA
>NZ_LJQT01000052.1:0-20796 GCF_001400515.1 Pseudomonas meliae
CGCCACGCCTCGACACCCGCTTCGGGCTGCTGCGTGGCGCGCTGGTAGAACGACGCTGCCGTCGTCGAGTCGCCGCGTTTCTCCAGGTCGGCGGCCAGTTGCATGAAGCGCTCGTAGCTGGCGTCGGATTTGGGCTGAGTCGAACACGCCGCCAGACTCAGGCAGCCGAGCAACAACAACGTGGGGACGGAACGAGGTGGCATGGGCAGGGCTCTTGTGAAAGGGGGCGGGGCGAGGCGTTTCAGCCATCGACAGCCATTGAGGGCGAGCGCCATTTTATAGCCCCTGCGCTGAATAGCGACCGTTTTCTGAAGCCTGTCTGCCAGCGGCCGTCGCATTGTCACGGAGGGCGCCATGAAGCACTTCAGGGCTGACCCGCCAGTTTCAAAATTGCTGATGCTGATCCTGCTGTGCCTGTTATCCAGCGTGCTTAAGGCCGCCTCGGAACGTCAGCCAGACTGGTTCTCAGAGCCTTACGCCTACGTGCTGGTCGACCAGGATATTCGCGGTGCGCTGACTGAGTTCGGTCAGCACCTTGGCCTGATCGTGGTGTTTTCCGAGAAGGTCCGCGGAAACGCACGAGGCACGGTACGTGGCGAGGATGCCGGTGAGTTTCTCACCCGCTTGTGCGATGCGAATCAACTGAGCTGGTACTTCGACGGCAACGTACTGCACATCGCCGGTGCCGATGAGGTCGCCACCCGTGTGTTCGACCTGCAAGGGCCGCGGCTTGAAGAGTTGCAGCGTTATATGGCGCGGCTGGAAGTGTCCGGCCAGCCGATGTCCAGCCGCGTCAGCCCCGACAGCGACAGCCTTTTTGTTTCAGGGCCGCCAGCCTGGCTGGCGCAGATTCAGCACCATGTGGATCGTCAACCTGCCGCCGAGGTCGCGCCTGTAGTGCGTGAGCGCGGCGTGCGGGTGTTTCGTGGCGGTGTCGTCACTCAAGTCGCTACCGACCGTCAGTAAACCGAAGAAGGAGCACTACCCATGTCCATCAACGCCGTAGACAGCAATGTAGACATCAATGTTTCCAGTCAGGAATCGCGCTTCAACGCCGCCGTCGAAAACGCCGAGCAGGCTGCCAGCGACAGTGAGTTCAACGATGCCCTGATTACCCAGGCGGTCACCATTGGCGGGCAGTTCATTATCATGCCGCGCGCTCAGGAAATGCTCAACGAAGTCCAATCTGACGACGACTCTGAATAGGTTCCGACCATGACCGTCAATCCAGCTGCATCACCGGCGGCGGCTGCCTTGCCTTCGCCGGGAGGAGGCGGGGTTCCGCAGGCTTCCCAGAACCTCTTCGAACACATGGCCGAGACTTCCAAAGGCATGCCGCAGGGTGCCAGCCCGCATCAGATCGGTAGCAACCTGATGGAGCGACTGGATGGTTTTATTGACCGCTCGCGGCAGTTCTCAGAGCGGGCCGATGCGCTGACCCAGGGTAATGCGCTGCAGTCCGCCAATCATGCTCCGAGCCCAGCCACCAGCGCTGTCCAGGCGCCGGGCAAAGTAGGTGAGCCGCAGGTCGATCGCATCGTCCAGTCGCTTGGACGGATGTTCGATTACTCCATCGAAACCCAGATGGTGGTACGCGGGGCAACCCAGATATCCGGCTCTGCCAACACCCTTCTAAAAGGTCAATGAACCATGCCCAAACGCCGCCGTGTCTTGCGCCTGTTGATAGTGGCGACGCTTGCCAGCCTGTTGCAGGCCTGCGATATCGATCTTTACACCAACCTCGGCGAGCGTGAGGCCAACGCCATGCTGGCGGTGCTGTTGCGTGATGGCATCCCGGCCTCGCGCAAGGTTCAGGACAACGGTCAGCTCAAGGTGATGGTCGACGAAAAGCGCTTTGTCCAGGCGATGGCGGCGCTGGATGACGCAGGCCTGCCAGGGCAGAGCTTTTCCAATATGGGAGAGATTTTCAAAGGCAATGGCCTGGTGTCCTCGCCAGTGCAGGAGCGCGCGCAGATGGTGTATGCGCTGAGTGAGGAGCTGTCCCATACCGTTTCGCAGATAGATGGCATTCTGTCCGCGCGGGTGCATGTGGTGCTGCCTGACAATGATTTACTCAAACGGGTGATTTCGCCGTCCTCGGCATCGGTGCTGGTCCGTTTTGACCCGCGAACCGACATCAATGTGCTGATCCCGCAGATCAAGACGCTGGTTGCCAACGGCATCTCCGGGCTGGGCTACGACGGTGTTTCAGTCACGGCGATCAAGGCAGTCATTCCCGACAAGGCCAGTGCCCAGCCGCAGTTGGGCAGTTTCCTGGGCCTGTGGATGCTTGAAGATGACCTGCCAGCGGCACGCTGGCTGTTTGGCACTCTGTTGCTGGTTGCGCTGGTGCTTGCCGGACTGCTGGGCCGACAGTTCTGGCAGCGACGCCGGGGCGAGGGCTCATACGTGTTGAGTGAAGCGTCATGAACACGGCGCTGACCAGCCAGTGGCACGCACTGGCCGAACGTCCCTTGGCCTTTGTCCGCGAGCGCTGTCTGGCCGAATGCCTTGAACGTGACGTTGATGCGGCCCGACTTGCAGCGTTACGCGATTCACCGCGCTTTACCGCACGCCTTGAACAATTGCTGACCGTACATTTCAAGCTACAGCCGCTGGCGCAGCTGGACCTGCCTGCGGAGCAGGATCTGGCGGTACTGCTGCTGAGCGAAAGCGATTTTTCGCATTTGACACGCCTGTGTGGTGCGGTCTGGCACGCGGCAACGCTGAGTCGGGAAATTCGTGGCGAAGTGGTCAGTGAGTACCGTCGCCTGCTGGGTAACGACACATTCTCGCTGGCCCTCACTCATCGGCATCTGGCCGGTGCGGCCGATCTATTGCGTACACCTGCCGAGTTGTTCCAGGCCATCGATCGCGATGGTGCTGCCTGTGTGGCCGCCTGGCTACAATCCTGTCCTGCACAGCTGCAGGCCTGGCTGCGGCTGCGTCTGGCTGAACCTGTGCACGCTGCACCGGATGATGCGAAACAGGTGACGGTGGTGCAAACCGTTGCTCGACACCTGACGGAGATCAGCAGCCATGAGTGATCTGCCAACACGACCAGGCTCCCGGGTGTTGCGTGCTGCCGACGCCGCTCGCTGGATCGACGGATTTGCCTTCATCGAAGCCGCGCATGAAGAGGCACGTTGCGTGCGGGAAAACAGCGCGCAATGGCTTGAACAGGCTCGCGCCGAAGGCTTCGAGCATGCCAGACAGGAGGGCGCCGAACGGGCCGCTGCATTGCTGGCACAGACCAGCGCCGAGGTCGACCGCTACCTGGCCGGGCTGGAAACTTCGCTGGTTGAACTGGCACTGGGCATCGCCCGACAGGTACTGGGAGAGATTGACGAGCGCGAGCGGTTGTTGCGCTGTACTGCGCAGGCGTTGGCAGCGTTTCGTCAGGATCAGGCGTTGACTCTGCATGTACCCGGCACTGAAGTTGAAGGTCTGCGTCAGCACCTGGCCCACGCGCCGCTGCCCTTGCATTCGCTGAGTATCGAAGGCGATGACCAGCTCGAAGCAGGGCAGGCGCGGTTGGGTGGCCCGGCGGGGTCCGTGGAACTCGGGCTGGAGGCCCAGCTGGATAATCTGCGCCGTGCGTTGTTACCGCTGGCAGAAGGTGATTCGCGATGACTGAGGCCCTGACGACGCTGCTGCCCAACCTCGGTTTGCGCTTGCAATTCGCCCAGCCCAGGCCCATGCGTGGGACGCTGCGCAGTATTCGTGGCGTGTTGCTGCGCGCCAGCGTCGCCGGCGTAGGCATCGGAGAGTTATGTGTGCTGCGCGATCCGGGTAACGGCCGAGAGCTGTCGGCGGAAGTTATCGGCTTCGATGAAGATGACGCGATCCTGTCGCCTATCGGCTCGATGGAGGGCCTTTCGACGCGTACCCAGATCATCGCCACAGGCCAGGCGCTCGGCGTGCAGGTTGGCGATGCCTTGCTGGGTCGTGTGATCAGCCCTATGGGCGAGTTTCTCGACGGACCTGCGCCGACTGCCACGCTCGGGATGCAGCATTATCCATTGCATGCAGAACCTCCGGCGCCCTTCAGCCGCCAGCGAATCGTCAAGCCACTGTCATTGGGCATACGAGCTATCGACAGCCTGTTGACCCTCGGCCAGGGGCAACGCATGGGTATTTTCGGCGAGCCGGGTGTGGGTAAGTCTTCCTTGTTGGCGAGTATCGTTCGCAATAGCGATGCCGACGTGATCGTCATCGGGCTTATCGGCGAGCGTGGCCGTGAAGTACGCGAACTGCTTGAAGGGCAACTCGACGCCACGGCCCGGGCACGTACCGTGGCGGTGGTTGCCACCTCTGACCGGCCCGCCGCCGAGCGGGTCAGGGCGGCTTACGTAGCGACCACTCTGGCTGAGTATCACCGTGATCAGGGGCGCAATGTACTCTTGTTGATGGACAGCCTGACCCGTTTTGCCCGTGCCCAGCGCGAAATTGGTCTGGCAGTGGGGGAGCCGCCGACCCGGCGTGGTTATCCACCTTCTTTTTTCTCGGCATTGCCGCGCCTGCTGGAGCGCGCCGGCCCTGGCCCGCAGGGCAGCATCACGGCGCTTTACACCGTATTGACCGAAGGTGATGCGGCCATGGACCCGGTAGCCGAGGAGACTCGCTCAATCCTTGATGGCCATATCGTGCTGAGCGCCGAACTGGCGCAGCGCGATCACTTTCCGGCAATCGATGTTTTACGCAGTCGCAGCCGCTTGATGGACCACATTGCGACTGCCGAACACAGGCAACTGGCATCACGGCTGCGTGAGTTGATTGCCCGCCGTCAGGAAATCGAACTGTTGATTCAGGTGGGTGAGTACGCGGCTGGCAGTGACCCGATAGCCGACGAGGCAATTGCCCGCCATTCGTCGATCGAGGCATTTCTGCGTCAGCCGCCCTCCGAACATGACAGCCTTGCGCAAACTCTGGCCCGCCTGCGCAAGGTGCTGGCATGAGCCCGTTTTTCGATTCGGCTCCTGATTCACTCTACGACTCGACGCCGATTGGTCTTTGCTATGGAAAAAAACGATGAAGAAGGCCGACCTGTACAGCCTGCAAGCCTTGCGTCTGTTGCGTGAGCAGCGCGCTGCCGCTCATCTTGGCGCTCAACGGGAGCGCTGCCGTGATAGCCACACCGAGCTGGATCAGGCACGGGAAAAGTTACGCCTGCATCGGGAACAACTGGCTCAGGAGGCCGAGCAGGCGGTCGGCCAGCTCAGCGAGTGGAAGGTCGTTCAGGAGCGCTTGAAGCAACTGCATGACGAACGCAAGGCATTGCAGGCCGACGCCGATAATGCGGTGTTGAACCTTGAGACTGAAGAGCAGGCACGCAAGCGGCTCAGGCAGGCGCACCTTGAACAGCTGAAAAAGTCCCGAGCCTGGCAGGACCTTGTCGAACAGCGCATGCGCAACGATGCGCGGGCCAGTGAGCAGCGCGATGAGGCCGATCAGGCAGACCTGCCCGTCAAAGGATCCCCACCTGGAGACGAGCGATGACGGTGTGCGTACAGCCAATGCCTTCGCCTCCAGGCATTGGTTCAGTCCGAAGCCGGCTTGCCCGGTTCGATGCTGATCTGTTGAGTTTGCATAACCTGTTGCATCGCCAGACAGCACCGTGGCGGATTGTTCTTGGGCAGCGCCCCATGCACGTGAGCTTGGCCAGCGCAGGTGGCGAGTGTCGCCGACCGGTGAGGGTGGCCATCAGGTTCGGGCAGGCCTACCTCGAACTTGTCGTTCCGTCGCGTCTTTTCGAGCTGTCAGGGCTGGGCTGGCTGCCAGGTGCGTCAGTCGATACCCAGACCGACACCTTGTTACTGGAGCAGGCTTGGCTGAGCTGGATCGAGCCTCTGGAAACATTATCGGGCGAGCCTGTTCAGGTGCTCCCGTGGCCTGCACATCCGCTCGAAAATCCACTCAGGCTCGCGTTGGAAGTGCGGCCTGATGAGGGGCAGGCACAGACGCTGGAAATACATTTGAATGCCGACAGCGCCCGGCACGTCATCGCGCTGCTCGACCGTAACGCTGTTACAAGACCGCAGCCGCTTGATGCATTGGTACTCACGCTGAGTGTCGAGGCCGGGCAGGCACCATTAACCACCGCAGAGCTGCACAGTCTGGTGCCGGGCGATGTGGTCATGCTCGACACCCTGGCCGACACGCAGGTGCTGATGCGACTGGGCAAGCGCTACCAGACGGTTGCCAGGCACCAGGGTGAAACCCTCGAATGGCTGGGGCCTCTGCGCACCGTCAGTCCCCATTATGTCTCCCACACTTTCAACAGGAACGATTCGATGAGTGAAATGACCGACGGTTCCGATCTGGATACTTCGCTGGATGAGCTGCCGCTTACGCTGGTCTGCCAACTGGGCAGCGTTGAACTGACGCTGGCGCAACTTCGCGAGATGGCGCCGGGCAGCCTGTTGCCGCTGGCCGGTTCGAGGCACGATGAGGTGGACCTGATGGTCAATGGCCGCCGTATAGGCCGTGGCGAGTTGGTGAGTATCGGCGACGGTCTGGGTGTGCGACTGCTGGGTTTCACTGCCTCATGAACGGTTACCAGCCGAACCTGATCGAAATCATTCTGGTCGTCGCTACTATCGGTTTGATTCCATTGGCCGTCGTGACGCTGACGGGATTCATGAAGATATCCGTGGTGCTGTTTCTGATCCGCAATGCGCTGGGCGTGCAGCAGACGCCGCCCAATCTGGTGCTTTACGGCATTGCGCTGATTCTGTCGGTATACGTGACCACGCCGCTGATCGGTGACATGTACCGGGAGGTGCAAGGCCGCGATCTGAGCCTGCAGAATGTCCAGCAACTGGAGGAACTCGGCAGCGCCTTGCGCCCGCCATTACAGGCGCACCTTTCGAAGTTCGCCAATGAAAGCGAACGCGGTTTTTTCGTCCAGGCCACTGAAACCATATGGTCGCCCGAAGCGCGAGCCGATCTGCGCGATGACGATCTTGTCGTGCTGATTCCGGCGTTCGTCAGCTCTGAACTGACCCGTGCCTTCGAGATCGGTTTTCTGCTCTATATCCCGTTTCTGGTCGTCGATCTGTTGGTCTCCAATGTGCTCATGGCGATGGGCATGTCGATGGTCTCGCCCACCTTGATTTCAATTCCGTTGAAGATTTTTCTGTTTGTGGCGCTCAGTGGCTGGTCACGACTGATGCACGGTCTGATCCTGAGCTACGGAGGCTGACGCTGTGGGCCAGGATGTTTTTCTCTCGCTGATGAACAAGGCGCTGATGACTGTCTTGCTGCTCTCCGCTCCGGCGTTGGTCGTGGCCATTGTCGTCGGCCTCAGTGTGGGCCTGTTACAGGCACTGACCCAGATCCAGGACCAGACACTGCCGCAAGTGGTCAAGCTGGTAGCGGTATTGCTGGTGATCGTGTTTGTCGGGCCGTTGCTGGCCGGGCAGGTGGCAGAGCTGGGCAATCAGGTGCTGGACAACTTTCCCTTGTGGACCCGATGAGTCGTCATGGGCGCTGATCTGACCAATGCGTTCATCGAAATCGCTTATCCGGTGATCAGTTCCGCATCGCTGGCAGCTTCGCGGGCGATGGGTGTGGTGATCATTACCCCGGCATTCAATCGTCTGGGCCTGACCGGTATGATCCGTGGCTGCGTGGCAGTGGCGATCTCGGTGCCGATGATCTTGCCGGTGTTCTCGGCGTTCACTTCTATGCCCGAGCACAGCGGTTTTTTCCTCGCGGGGCTGATGATCAAGGAGTTGCTGATCGGGCTGCTGATCGGCCTGTTGTTCGGCATACCGTTCTGGGCTGCCGAGGTGGCTGGCGAACTGATCGACCTGCAACGGGGTTCGACCATGGAGCAGCTGGTCGACCCTTTGGGGCAGGGGGAAGCGAGCGTGATGGCCACGCTGCTGACCGTCATGCTCATCACACTGTTTTTCATGTCGGGCGGCTTTATTCTGATGGTCGACGGTTACTACCATAGCTATCAGCTCTGGCCAGTCACCGAGTTCACGCCGTTGTTCAGCAGCGCTGCCCTGACCTCCATTCTGGCCATTCTCGACCAGGTGATGCGCATTGGTGTGCTGATGGTCGCGCCCTTGCTGATTGCGATGCTGATCACTGATCTGATGCTCGCGTACCTGTCGCGCATGGCACCCAGCCTGCATATTTTTGACCTTTCACTGCCGGTCAAGAACCTGTTTTTTGCGGTGTTGATGGTGGTTTATATCGGGTTTCTGATTCCGGTCATGATTGACCAACTGGCGCAATTTCGAGGAACGGTCGAGGTTCTGAAAACGCTGGCCAGCGAGGGCCTGGGATGAGTGAGTCGAGCGAGGAAAAAAGCCAGCCGGCCTCGGACAAGAAGCTGCGCGATGCACGCAAGAAGGGGCAGGTTGCCAAGAGCCAGGACCTCGTGTCGGGCATGGTCATCCTGCTGTGTACCTTGTGCATATCGGTGCTGCTGCCCAAGGCACGTGCGCAGGTCGAGGCACTGATAGATCTGACCGCACTGATCTATATCGAGCCGTTTGCAGAGGTCTGGCCACGGCTGCTCGATCACGCCGAGCAGATTGTCATCGGCATTACAGTGCCAGTGGTAGCCGTGACTGTCGGCGCGGTGATCCTGACCAACATCGTGACCATGCGCGGCGTGGTGTTTTCGATCGAGCCGATTCAGCCGGATATCAAACGTATCAACCCGACCGAGGGTTTCAAGCGCATTTTCGCCATGCGCAACCTGATCGAGTTTTTGAAGGGACTGGTCAAGGTTGTGTTACTGGCGCTGGCATTCTACGTCGTCGGCCGCCAGGCGCTGCAGGCCCTGATGGAGTCATCGCGATGCGGCGAAGGCTGTATCGAGTCGACGTTCTATCTGGTCCTCAAACCACTGGTATTCACCGTGCTTGCAGCGTTTCTGCTGGTCGGCGCGGTAGACGTGCTGATGCAACGCTGGCTGTTTGGCCGTGAAATGAAAATGAGCCATAGCGAGCAGAAACGCGAGCGCAAAGATATTGATGGCGACCCCATGATCAAGCGCGAACGCCAGCGTCAGCGTCGCGAAATGCAGGCACTGGCCACAAAGCTTGGGTTGGGGCGCGCCTCCTTGATGATTGGCGACAGCGGAGGTTGGGTGGTGGGCGTACGCTATGTGCGCGGTGAGACACCGGTGCCGATAGTGGTCTGTCGTGCCTCGTCACAGGATTCGAGCACCTTGCTGGCAGAGGCCTTGTCGCTGGGCATTGCCCGCTGGCCCGACGCAAGTCTCGCCGAAATGATCGCCCGGCGCAGCGTAGCTGGTGATCCGGTGCCGGAAAATACGTTTCAGGCAGTGGCCGATGCGCTGGTGGCGCAGCGGCTGATCTGACGCCTGACGCCGTGTTTCAATGTACCGCCGGGCAATGACGAGGGGCTGGTGTACCGGGCGCGATTTTCAGGCGGTTGAGGTCGGCGTTGATGCGCCAGGCCCCGAAATGTGTACCGTCCTGCCGAGCGATGTCCAACGCCTGGGTCAGCATCTTGCGTACCTCTTCCAGCGCATGAGTGTGTGGCTGACTGAGCATCAGCTGTGCCTTGACTCTCATGATCTCCGGCAAATACCAACGATCATGGTGTTCAACAGCGTTGATGTGAATTTCATCCAGCGTTTCCAGCGCAAGGGGTTCAAGCCGCAGCGCGGCCAGACCTGATACGTACTCGGTGTGCAGCATCGAACACAGCGGCGTTTCCACATGGTTGCGCAGCTGTTGAAGGGCTTCTCCCAGCAATGGCACGCCTGCTGCCGGGTTGCCCTCACGGATCAGCAGGATACTCTCGTAGCAACTGGTCAACTGACGCCAGATATGCAGCGGTTGCCGTTCGCTGCTTTTTTTAAGCACATCCAGAAAGTGACGTGTCTTGTGCAACGTACCTGCAATCAGCGTTGCGGGGATCGCACTGATGGCCAGGGTATACCAGAGCGTCGCGGGGTGACTCAGGGCAATGGCCTGCTTCACGTTGGTGTCCAGGGCAACCATCGCCTGGCCGGTATTGCCAACCAGCAACTGTACCTGGGCACGCAATGATTGTGCGGCAATTCGCTGGTCGAAATGCATGTCGATGATATGTGACGAAGCAGACCTTGAAGCGCCCAGAGCTTCTTCGATCGCCTGCCCGGCGGTTTTCATATCGCCCATGTAAAACGCGCTGGTGGCGCGCATTCGCCTGCCCAGCAACTGGCAGTCGGCAATTCTGTAATCCTTGCCCAGCGCGAGGAATCGCAAGGCTACCTCTTGAGCCTCGCGGTGCCTGTTGCTACAGGTGTGGTCGTTCCATTGGCCCCACAAAGCGCGCAGGCGATACTCGGAGTCGTTGAGCACTTCGGCATCCTCACTGACCTGTTGCCAGACCTCGCGCATTTTCTGCCCGGCACCGTAGGTAAGCATCAAAATACTGCCAGACATGGTCAACAAGCGCATACGCTGACGACGATCCATCTGCGCCTTTTCTTCGACGTGACGCGGTGTACCGAGGCTGACCCAGTCCTGGTACTCGCGCACCAGCGACAGCCTGAGCCACAGGGGTGAGCTGCTCAGGGTCAGTTCTACACCAAGTTGTCGATCACCCGCGGCTGAAAAGGCCCAGGTCAGTGCTGCGCGAATGGTGTCGATCTCTGCGGCGTAGCGCTGAGTCCAGACGTCTTGTGTCAGCTGATCGAGATCGAGTCTGGCCTGGTTGAGCAGGCGCAGTGCCCACTGGGCGTGTGCGCGGCACAAACGCGGCACATCATCGAGCTGAACGAGCTTGTCATGAGCATATAGGCGCGTGGTTTCCAACAGTCGAAAGCGCTTGCCCTGGCTGTGGTCAAAGGTTCCGAGCAGGGATTTGTCGAGCAGGCTTTCCAGCATCGGTAGCGTCATGCGTACATCCGGCAAACCGATATTGACGATTGCCATGACGCCATCAAGCGTGAATGAGCCATTGAAAATGGACAGTTGGCGCAGGAGTGCCTGCTCGTGTTCGGTGAGCATGCCGTAGGTCCAGTCCAGCGTAGCGCTTAGCGAACGCTGACGCGGTAACGCGGTGCGCAGTCCGGTCATCTGCAAGCGAAAACTGCCGTCCAGCAGCCCGACCAGATCGGCAATGCCGAATGTCCTGACGCGTGCAGCGGCCAGCTCGATTGCCAACGGATTGCCGTCCAGTTTGCGGCAAATGGCTGCGACCGCTTCGGTATCGCTGTCAGTCAACACAAATGCGGGGTCCTGCTCTCGGGCACGTGTGACAAACAGTTCCACACCCGAGTAGGCAATGGCAGTCTCGGCGCTGATAGTCTGGTTTTCGTCCGGTACTTGCAGGGGGCTGAGTTCATGCACCCATTCGCCTTGTACGCGTAAGGGCTCACGGCTGGTGACCACTACGCAGCACAGTGGGGCATTGGCCAATAATGCTTCTACGGCAGAGGCGGTTTCATCAAGTACATGCTCGCAGTTGTCCAGTACCAGCAATTGCTGCCGCTTTGCCAGTGAGGGCGGGATGTCACGCAGCGGCTGTTCGTTTTCAGTGCTTAAACCCAGGGCGAAGGCAATCCTGCCCACGACAGGCTGAGCGCAGCTGACCGGCGTCAGGTCGACGAATGCGGTGCTCAACGAGGCATGTGCAGCCAGGCTATCTGCCAGCGCCAGCGCCAGCGCCAGCGCCACGGTGGTCTTGCCCACGCCGCCAGGTCCGGTCAAGGTCAGCAAGCGACGCTCCAGCGTCAGTTCATGCAACTGACGGATCAGCGCATCACGGCCCAGCACCTGGCGCTTTATCGCCGGTGCCGCAGCAAATGTGTCTTTTGCAGGTGCAGGTGCAGGTAGCGCAGGAGCGGTTGCTGGTTGAACGCTCACTGTTGCGCTGAATCGATAACCCCTGCCTGGCACGGTGACGATATAGGTGAAATCGTCCTGCTCTTCCAGCGCTCTGCGTAACGTCACGATCTGCGCGCGCAGGTTGCATTCTTCCACCACTGCCTTTGGCCAGGCCAGTGTCAGCAATTCGGCCTTTTCCAGTAGTTCGCCGGGGCGTGTTGCGAATGCCACCAGCAGAGACATGGCGCGACTGCCCAGCGGTACCGGCTGCGAGTGCCTGAACAACAGCTGCTGCGGGTGCAGCACAAAAGAGCCGAAGCGGATAGCTTCCTGCCCCTGGAGAGCGTCACGTGTTCTGATATCGACCGTTTTACCCGGGGTGCCTGTTTCAAAATCCATGCTTAGACCTGTATCAGAAGTAACAGCTGTGCTACCGCACCTTGCAGGAGCATGAGGTATTGATCTGTAAACGGTTTTTTTGATCTGCTTACATCCCGTAACGTCAGCTCGATAAGCTTGACGCGTCTGCTCGGGTGGGACGCTGAATCTTAATTAGCTGATGTGACCGTTTAGTTAGCCATGCATAAACCACGCCCGTAGTAATGGACACCATTTGCCGGTCAACCCGAGTACCGTCTGTCGACTGAGCGATAATTTTCTACAACCCTCATAAAGCGTCTCGGTGAGTTCGACGACTTCGGGCCCTGGACTGTTGAGATATTCATGTGAAAAACCGGAAATGTGCTGTATTGACCGTGCCTTCAAGGCTGTATGACTTGTCAGGGTGTCATCAGAAGTAAATCGTCTTGTTACCCGTAACGCGTTGCTTAATGAGGGCGCTGAGATAACTGTTCAAGGTAACTTTCCGGTCTGTGTCATCCCTTCTTAACGCAAGTCCGATTTAATCGCGTGTGATAGCGGATGCCTGGTCTTTGATCAGGTCCCGTGCCTCTGCCTTTTAGTCAGGCCCAGCTCGCACCAGTCTGACTCATGGCGCAGCTCGTTCTTTTGCGCGGGCAGCAGTTGTCGCTGTGATTTTTCTGGTGACCAATGGAAGGATAAAGACAATGACCTCCGTCAGCAAAATCACCACTGAAAAACCAAAAGACCCGGTAGACGCCAAGGCCTGGGAGCAGGCCGTGCAGCAGTCCAGGGATGCCGGTATCCAGTGGGAGTTACCTTCAGATGACAAGCGCTCTGCACAGGAAATCATTGATGACAACCCGTTGCTCAAAAGTCTGGGCGGACGAGGCGACCGTGGCGAAGCCAAACAGAACCTGATCGCTCAGGTGGGCGATTACACCAAGGATTCGAGCGCCGCATTCCGGGCTGTGCAATTGCTTGAACACATTGAGACCTTTGACGCCAATGGTAACCGTCTGGCCAGTAACGACATCGGCAATAATCGCATCGACGGGTATACCAGCAGCAGCGACGCGAAGCATGGCAGCGAAGCGGGTCGTTTGAAGGATTTCGGCAAGTTCGGTTTTTCCAGTCTGAAAGGCAAACTGCATGAGGTGCGATCCCCGGCTGACGACCCTGCCATCCGTGAGCAGGCCGAGAAACTGGGCATTCAGTGGGAGCGACCGAAAGGTGACGAGCGCGACGCGCAGGCCATAATCGACACTGACCCGTTGTTGAAAAATCTGGGTAACCGGACATGCTCAAGGAGCAGGTCGGCGATTTCGAGCGCGATGCCGACGCAGCCTATCGCGCGACCCAGGTGCTGGCTCACATCGAACAGTTCGATGGCAACGGCGTGCGGATTGTCGGTAGCGATGTAGCGAACGGTAGCATTAACGGTTTCACCAAGAGTGGCGAGGCGAAGAACGGTACTGAAGCCGGTCGCCTGCAGGACTTTGGCAAGGACGGGTTTGCAAGCCTCAAGGGCGAGATGACCAATGTGTCGTCAGTGGGTGACAACAAGGAAGCACGTGAACAGGCCGAGAAACTCGGTTTTTTGTGGGAGTTGCCCAAGGATGACAAGCGTTCGGCCGAAGAGATCATCGACGCTAATCCGTTGTTGAAGAATCTGGGCAACCAGAGCGGCGTCAAGGACATGCTCAAGGAGCGGGTCGGCGATTTCGAAAAAGATGCCAATGCCGCGTTTCGTGCGGCTCAGGTGCTTGACCGGGTGACCCTGTACAACGAGAAGGGCGAGGCTCAGTCAGGTGGCCAGGTGTTCAACAGCAGCATTGATGGCTTCACCAAGGGCGCCGAGGCAAAGCATGGCACCGAGGCCGGACGGTTGCAGGATTTTGGCAAGCTGGGCTTCGCCGCGCTGCCCGAGCTGAAAAAGACCGAGGAGATCGGTAGTTACAAGGATTTTCTCAAGGCCAACCCTGACGCCGATGAGGCTTCAAGGCAGATCGCCAGATATGCGGCGATCATCGACGAAAATTACGACGCGATCAAAGGCAAGACCGGCTCTTCGGATTTCAACGCTGAAGCACTGACAGCCTACAAAGAGAAAAACCCTCAGTTGAGTGATGAGGTCAAGGAAGCGTTGGACTTCTGGTCGCAACCCGGTGCCTTTGCGTTGCTCGACAATGCGAAGAGTCCCCTGGAGCAGGGCACAGATGGCAAGGCCAGCCGCGGTGACATTCAGGCCTTCATCAAGACGGCTTCGCCGAAGGACGTCGGGGCGGTAGGTACATTGCTGGAAGCCGTTGCCGAAGGCAATCTGCTGGACAAGGTCAACACCGACCCGCTCAACAAGGATGTGTTCGATAACCCGCAAAATTACAGCGCAGAGCAGAAGGCTGCGGTACTTCAGGAACTCAAGGCTGCACAGAGTCTGATCGTGCAGGGCAGCGGTGCCGGGATGTGGAAGGACGACAAATCCAAGGTCCAGATCGCCAACAATGTACGCAGTCATCCCGATGCGCAGAAGCTGCTCGATGATGTCAACAAACATGTAGCGATGCTTGAAAAGGATGCCGCAGTAGTCAAGTTCTATAACGAGAATGCCACCAGCGAGGCAAGCAAGGTGCTGGAGGGCAGCGACGGGCTCAAGCGCGCGCTGCAAAGTACTTACGACAACGATATCAAGACCGGTGCTGCGCTGGACAAGCTGTGGGACGCCAATACCAAGGATGGCAAGACCGACCAGCAGACAGCGCTTGCTCAGTTCTACAGCTCGGCGCAAAGCGTTCAGGGCGCGCTGGGTTTCAGCAAACCGGGCGAAATTCAGGAAGCAGTGCAGAAATCCTCGCATAACAAGGATTTCGAGGCCTTCTATGAAAAATCGCTGGTGTCCGGTGAGCGCCTCAAAGAGCTGTTGAAAACTGAAAGCTTTGAAGTGGCGACCAGCCAGTTCAGCATGGAAGTGGCGATGTACAACGCCGCGCTGAACCCAGAGTTCACGGGTAAATACGACGACAAGCTGACAGAGAACTACACCGCGATTGCTCAGGAGAACGTCTTCAACGATGCCAGCTTTGAGGACCTGAAAAAAGCGTTCGGCAAGGAAGGCAGTGAAGCGCTGGATGAGGAGAAGGTCAAGGCACTGATCGACGAGATCAGCAAGAGCAATCCCGAACTGCTGATGAATGCCGATGGCAAACCCGCTACGTCTGACCAGATTCTTGGCGTTTTCAGGGGCAATTGGGATTTGCTGCGTCAGGGCACCAAGTCCATTTCCGAGCTGGGCCTGTTCAGCGATAACTCGTCGATAAAGGCCGCTTCCGGTGCCGGAGTCCTGCATGGCGTCAGCGGCCTGTTCATGGCCGGTATCACCATTGCTAAAGGTGCAAATGGCGCGGGGGCCCTGACTGATCGGCAAATCGTCGACATCACTACCGGTTCGGTACAAAGCGCAACGTTGCTGGTCGAGGGCGGCATCAAGAACGTCACGACCATGTTCAAGGACATCAAGGACGTACTGGAGCCGGACGTTTACAAGGACATCACGACTAACCTGTCGAAATTGGAAAACGCCGCGAAGGGGCTCGGTGGACTTGCCGGTGTGGCTGCGGGTGCTTACGGCATCTTTGATGGAGTGAAGTCGATCAGAAGAGGCGAGCTGGTTGCCGGTGGCATGAGCATCACTGCCGGATCTCTTGGCGCTATGGCAGGTCTGGCATCTGCAGCTGAAGGCGCTGCGGGCGTTCTGCAACTGACGGGCAGCGTGGTCCGTGCCTTGCCGCTGCTCGCTGGCAGCCTTGGTATTGCCGCAGCCGGCGTGGGCGCTCTGGCGTTGCTGATTCCCGGTCTGATCGAGGAAGGCAAGCAGGAAACGCGCGTTGACCGCTTCTCCGATCACCTCAGGGACTACCTGACCCAGTACGAGATCGACGGCGTCGAGAACGGCGACATCTATGATGTGCCGGACAGCGAGTGGCCGGGCCCAGAGGAAACCACGATCGCTTCGTGATGTGAACAGGCTGGGGCAACCCGGCCTGTTTTTTATGCGAGTCCCTGCCTGCTTCAATCAGCTTTTCATTTCGGCCTCACACATTTCAAACATCTGGAGCCTGATCATGGCGACATTCGCGCTCTGCGAAACACGCCTCCATTGATCATCCAGGTAGACACAATGAACAAGCTGCCCCAGATAACCCTGGCCTTCTGGATCATGAAGATCTGCGCGACCACACTTGGTGAAACAGCGGGCGACTTATTGTCGATGACGCTTGATGTCGGGTATGCGATCAGCTCTCTGATACTGATAAGCCTGTTTGTAGCCACGCTCGTGACACAGCTCGCCGCAAAACGTTATCACCCGATGCTTTACTGGTTGGTCATTCTTTCCACCAGTACTGCAGGCACCACGATGTCGGACTTCATGGACCGGACACTCGGGCTTGGCTACGCAACGGGTTCTGCAATTCTGATTACCTTGCTGATGGCCATTTTTTGCGCGTGGTATGTCAGCGAGAAATCGTTGTCGGTAGACAGAGTATCGACGCTGAAAGGTGAGCTTTTTTACTGGTTCGCGATTCTCATCTCCAACACGCTGGGCACAGCGCTCGGCGATTACCTGGCCGACGATTCGGGGCTCGGCTTTGCCGGAGGTGCGGTGCTGATCGGTTCTGCGATAGCGTTGGTCGTCGTCCTGCATTTCACCACCAGACTGTCCTCGATCATGCTTTTCTGGATAGCCTTTGTGTTGACGAGGCCATTCGGGGCAACGCTGGGTGATGTGCTGACCAAGCCCTACGAGAAGGGCGGGCTGGATTTCGGCACGATAGGGTCGTCCGCCGTGTTGCTCGCGGTGTTGCTGGTGCTGGTGGTGGTGGCGACTTACCGTGAGCGTAAACCTTCGCCAGCCGATAACAGGCTGATTGAGAGCTGACCCGGTCAGGCCTGAAGCAGTTCGCTCAAGGCCTCATTCAACTGCTCTGCACTGAACGGTTTGGCGACGCAGCGCCGGTCAACCCATACCTCGGGGATGCCCAGTCGCCCATACCCGGAGCAAAACATGAAGGGTATGCCGCGATGGGCAATGGCCGCTGCTATCGGGAACGAGTTACCGCCGATGATATTGATATCCAGAATGGCCAGGTCATAGTCGCCGTTGCGAGCATATTCAATGCCTTCGCCAAGCGAACTGGCGTGGTAGGCGGTAGCGAACCCCAGGTCCTCAAGCATCATCTCCATCAGCATTGCGAGCATTGTCTCGTCCTCGACCAGCAGCACTTTGGGGAGCGAGGTATGGTCGTCTGATTCTGAACTCATAAGCTGCCTTCCGGTTTGTCTGGCCAGGGGATCAGCATCGACCAGATAATGCCTGTGCTGGCGAACTGAATGTCAGCCTTGCCTTTGAGTTCTCGTTCGATACTGCGGCGTATCAAGCGAAAGCCAAAGCCTTTTACCGTGCTTGCGGCAATCGGCGGGCCGCCTGTTTCACTCCATTCGATCTTCAGCGTGGGAGGATTGTGCCCGGCGTCCAGGGTGGAGATCACCGTCACCTGGCCTGCTGCTGATGAAAGTGCACCATGCTGCACCGCGTTAGCCATCAGTTCGTGCAGAACCATTGAGAGCGTCAATGACACGCGCGGCTCCAGAGTTACCGGATTGCCTGTGAAGCTGATCTTGTGCGCCCCCGCGTTTACCGCTTGAAGCTGCTCGATCAGGTCGACCAGTTCAGTGGATATCCACTCTGCCCGGGCCAGGGCATCATGCGCCTGGCTCAGTGCAAACAGACGTGCATCGAAGCTTTTGCGAAAGGACTCCAGTGAGGCAGAGCTGTTGACCGTGAGAGAGGCGATGGCCTGAACGGTTGCCAGGGTGTTTTTGACCCGATGGTTCAGTTCGTTCAGCAGCCCCGCGCGGGTCAGGCGATCTTCGAGTTGCTGGCGCTCCAGTTTGCTGGAGATCGATTGCGCCAGTCGATGAGTCGTGCCGCTCTGTTTTAAAAACGTCGCCTCGCCAATGACATCCTGCCCCTCATGCATAGGCAGCCTGAAGGAAAATACACTTCCCGAATCGACTGAGCTTTCGGCCCACAAGCGTCCACCGTGGGCGGTGATAATACCCTGGCATATATAAAGACCCAGGCCGTTGCCTCGTGGGTTGCCTTCCTTGACAGACCAATAACGCTGGAAAATATAGGGCAAGTGTTCCGCCGGGATACCTATCCCGTCATCACTGACCTTGAACAGGACTTCATTTTCACTGGCGACCGCATCGATGTTGATTCGGCCACCTTTGGGGGTGAACTTGATGGCGTTACCCACCAGGTTGGAAAGCACCTGAAAGATTCGCTCCGGATCCGCATTGATGACCAGACCCTGCGCGGCGGTGCAATTGAGTTCGATATTCTTTTCAGTAGTCAGCATGACCAGAAGGCTGCATGCCTCTTCAAGCAGACTGGTGACACCCAGCGGCAAGCGTGAGAGCTGATAACGGCCTGCTTCAATCTGTGCGGTATCGAACAAGTCTTCAAGAAGACTGTTCATGCGGGTTGTCGCTTTCTCGATGGTGCCCAGTGCGCGCCGGATGTTGCGGTTTTCAGAGTGTGTATCGCCGATTGCCCATCGCTGCATCATGCCGCACTGCATGATGATGATCGACATCGGGTTGCGCAGGTCATGGGACACCACCGCGACCAGCTCATCGCGCAAACGCACCGCCTCCTGCTCGCGCTGAACCTGGCGCTCCAGGTCGTTCTCCAGCGCTGAGCGGCGTATGTCTTCAGCACCATAAAGATCGCCCCGCGACCAGGGGCTGGCGATGCCTGTGACCTGCTGTTCCCACGCGTCGAAAGACTGTCTCGGGCGCAAGCGGTGGCGTGCGGAGCCTTCCGGGCTGGTACTCACATGGTGGGCCGGGTTTCCGCTCCAGTTCATTGTCGAGGTGAGCTGAGCACGAAACCACATGACCGCGTTATCAATCGGCTTGGGCAATGTAAAGGCAATCACGCCGCTCGCGACATCTCTGTAGGCCGCGCTTTCGGGATACTCCTTGTGCATGGAGTGGGTATGAAAAACACCCAGACCCTGCAAGCCTGTCGTTCGCTGCGTCGACCGCTGGCGTGCCAGCCCTGTGTCCCGAATCCAGAGGTACAGCGCTTGCACCTGCTCGGTCGTAGGGCATACGCCGAACAGGTGAACCCGGTCGTCAATCAGAACCGCGACGCCGTCCGCCAGTGTCAAGGACTGAAGCAGTTCGGGTCGGCTCACCAGGCCGTCGAGGATTTCATGGTCGGCACGACTCATTGCGTCTGCCAGTTGCCCGAGCAGGACAACTTTCTCTTCCCGTTCGCGCTGGATATCAGTTGCAACAATTGCGGAAATTTTCACCGACAACAGTTGCCCGATCATTGCACAGGCATCGCGCAGCTCTCTGGACACCAGCAGCGGTTCAGGATGCCCACAGGCGATAAGCCCCCAAAGTTCGCCGCCGTCCAGCAGCGAGATGCTCATCGATGAGCGCACGCCCATTATTCGCAGTGAACAGGGGACACGCTACGCAGCGTCGAGAAGCCCAGATCGAGTGGCTGGCCTGTTGCAGGTCGCAGTGTCGGTATCAGGGGGACGGGAACGTAGGTTGCGTCCGGAATCACCCAAATCCAGTTCAAACGATACAGCTCTCGCGCCTGGGCAGGAATATCCGAGCCTGGGAAGTTCAAACCACTGTAACTGGGTAATAGCCCGGTCAACGCCTGGGCAACGACCTTGCCATGCCCCTCGGGCTCGAACCGGTAAATCATCACCCGGTCGTAGCCGGTAAGTGCCTGAATCTCGTGAACACTGATATCGAACAGCGTTTCCAGCGTGGTCGCTGCCTGCAGGTTGCGCAACACACGGGTAATGATTCTGGACTGTTCGTGGCCGGCTTCGACGAAGGGTTCCAGTTCGATAATCAGCACGTCATCGGTACGGTGCAGCGAAGCACTGTAGTGAGCGCTTCCCAGCGTCAGTCGTATCGGATCAATGTGTGGAGCAGCAGGGTGGTGGTACGCATTTTCGATAATCGTCGCCTGCTCGGGCGATAACAGCAATGACAGGGGCCTGCCCAGCAACGCGTCGCTGTCCAGCCCAAGCTCATTTGCGCAATTGGCGCTGACTTGTTCGATACACAGCGGGTTGCCTGCAACGCTGAGCAACACGCCATGAGGCTGGATTGCGCCGGGCACCCGAATCGGTTCACGGGCACACTCGGCAAGCGCGGCTTCAAGCGCTGCATCTGGGCCTGCAGCCAGCATGGGCTCGATCATTTGCGTGAACTCCATAGGGTATTTCAACCGGAAACAGCCTGCCGCTGCCTTGGTACGACATGCAGTCGTTAAGCACAAAGAGCGATTCGGATAGTTTTTGTCAGCCGTGACAAAACTTTGAGCGATCAACAGCCCGGATGGACAGCGCAAGAAAATGCGAGGTTGCCGCGAAGGTGCGGCGTGGAGACCTGGATAATACAGCTCTGCTGATGCAAGCCAGAGAGTGAAGGAGGTGTGCCACCATAACAGGTGCCAAGAGGATGCGTGGCTTTAACTGTTTTTTCGGCCAGAAGGCGCCAATTACAAAAAAGCCCCGCCAGACATTGT
>NZ_LJQT01000052.1:20809-23240 GCF_001400515.1 Pseudomonas meliae
TCTGGCGGGGCTTTGCTTCAAGCTGTGAAAGCCTTAGAGCGCCATGTCACTGGCTGGATTGCTTTTCGCTGGCTGTGCAGCAGGTGCAGGTGTTGGAGCATTACCTGTCTTGTTCACCGGCGGCGGTGGAGTCAGTTGCAGGACTTCGGCTGTGTAAGCCCATTCCTCGGCAACGCGATCCGGGTTGTTGTTCAGCTTGGTGCCGTAGCTAGGCACGATCTGGCGCAGCTTTGCCTGCCATTCCGGAGTCGCTACCTTGTCCTTGAAGACTTTCTCAAGCACGCCCAGCATGATCGGCGCTGCAGTCGAAGCACCTGGCGATGCGCCCAGCAGACCGGCGATGGAGCCGTCCTTGGAAGCAACGATTTCGGTACCCAGCTTCAGAACGCCGCTTTTTTCTTCGTCACGCTTGATGATCTGTACGCGCTGACCGGCTTGCATCAGGCGCCAGTCTTCTTTCTTGGCGTTCGGGAAGTACTGCTGCAGAGCAGCGAAGCGATCGTCGTCAGACATCATTACCTGACCTGCCAGGTATTCGATCAGCGGGTACTGTTCGATACCAACGCGAGTCATCGGCCACACGTTATGCGTGGTGGTGCTGGTCAGCAGGTCGAAGTAGGAGCCGTTTTTCAGGAACTTGGTCGAGAAGGTCGCGAACGGGCCAAACAGGATCACGCGCTTGCCATCCAGAACACGGGTGTCAAGGTGCGGAACCGACATGGGTGGCGCGCCAGTCGACGCGATACCGTAGGCTTTGCCCATATGCTGCATGGCCAGAGTCTGGTTGGCGGTGACAAGCCACGAACCGCCGACCGGGAAGCCGCCGTATTCCTTGGCTTCAGGAATACCGGATTCCTGCAGAAGGTGCAGAGCAGCACCGCCAGCGCCGATGAACAGGAACTTGGTGTCGGTCTCGGTGACAGTACCGTCTTTCAGGTTCTTGTACTTGACGCGCCAGGTGCCGTCGTCGTTGTGATTGATGTCTTCGACTTCGCTCGACAACTGCAGATTGAAATTCTGCTTGGCTTTCAGATTGGCGACGAACTGGCGGGTGATCTCGCCGAAGTTGACGTCGGTGCCAATCGGGCTCCAGGTCACGGCCAGCTTCTGCGCCGGGTCACGACCTTCCATCATCAATGGAACCCACTTCTTGATCTGCTCGTGGTCTTCGGAGTACTGCATGCCGCTGAACAGCGGGCTGGCCTGCAATGCTGCGTAACGCTTGCGCAGGAACTGGATGTTGTTGTCGCCCCACACGAAGCTCATGTGCGGCGTGGAGTTGATGAACGAACGCGGGTTCTTCAGAACGCCGGTCTTGACCTGCCACGACCAGAACTGACGGGAAATCTGGAACGCTTCGTTGATCTCGATGGCCTTGGAGATATCAACGTTGCCGTTCTTGTCTTCCGGGGTGTAGTTCAGCTCGGCCAGGGCCGAGTGGCCGGTACCGGCGTTGTTCCAGCCGTTGGAGCTTTCTTCGGCCACGCCATCGAGGCGCTCGACCATTTCCATCGACCAGCTCGGCTCCAGCTCGTTGAGCCAGACCGCAAGCGTTGCACTCATGATGCCGCCGCCGACGAGCAATACGTCGACTTTCTTGGTTTCAGCCGCCTGCACGGGCATCAGGCCCATGGAAATGGCCAGACCCAGCAGGGCCGTGTTCACTTTTTTAAACATTCTGTCATCCATCTGATAAACGCCATCCGCCGACTACTCCTGAAGAAACGGCCTGTCACATGCATCGAAGCCTGCGACAAACGCTCGCACCCACAGGGACTAGAGGTGGACATACAAGGCCAATATAATACCGCTCGAGACCTCAATTTATGTCCTGCTGCGCTGACTTCTTATCATCATTGGATTCAGCGTCATGAGTGACATTTGCTCTGTTGGTGTGCGGCGACGCCCGGGAATATCACCCCTCGGCATCCTCCAGAAAACACACCTGGTCAGCCTGTTCACGGAGTCTGAGACGCCGCATCGGGGCATGGAGGCACGCCTGATGTGCAATTTAATGCACGCGTGCTGCGACATTCCCACGGTGGCATACCGGCAAAGACGCGGCATTTTCGCATAATGTGCACCTCGGTTGCGAGATGCCATCATCAAATCGGGCGCGAATGCCTTGATTTAGACGCTTCACAGCCTGCCCCCCATCTATATCGTCGTTTATGCGCGGGTCTTTAGCCGCTTGCCAGAATGTGGCAATCCGCCAGACCCCGTCGCCCGCGCACATTTTTAACTGCCGCACGGCATTCATGAGCCAGTTTCACAAGGGTGTGTGGATTTGCCTGGCTAATCAGCATCCCGACCACCTGCTAGTGTCAATACACGACTGTGGTGTGTGGTGGCTGCAATCTCCGGATACAGACGCCCGTCAAACAGTTGGAACTTTACCAGCGCTGGCCAGTTAAACTGAACCGCCCCGGGT